>NZ_JBSFUU010000047.1:0-74229 GCF_053591955.1 Streptomyces sp. NPDC002845
CAACGCCAGTCGAAGCACGGGTCAGGCCACCGCCCGGAGCGGCACCCGATCATCCTCACAGTCGAAGCATGATCCGGTGCGTCCGCAGCTGTTCCGTAGTCCCAGCTCCCTTATTCGGTCGGAGAATTGAGTCGAGGTGTATTCGCTGCCGCGGTCACTGTGGATCACGCAGCCGGGCTCCAGGTTCCCTCGGCCGTAGGCCATGTCGAGGGCGTCCACGACGAGTTCTGCGCGGTGGTGATCAGCCATGGCATAACCGACGACCTCGCGGGTGGCCAGGTCCAGCCAGCAGGCGAGGTAGAGCCAGCCCTCGGCAGTGGGCAGGTAGGTGATGTCGCCGACCAGCTTGATCCCGGGCCGCTCGGCGTGGAAGTCGCGGCCGATCAGGTCAGGGCCGGCTTCGCCTTCTTGTCGGGCCGGGTCAACGAGCGGCGCTTGCGCCGGGTGACGCCTCGGATGTCGCGCTCGCGCATCACGCGGGCGATGCGCTTGCGGTTCACCCGCCGCCCCAGACGCCGCAGTTCAGCGTGGATGCGCGGGACACCGTAGGTACGGCGGGAGGCGACGTGCAGCACCCTGATCTCGTGCGCGAGCGCATCGTCGGCGGCCTGCCGGGCATGGCGGGCGGCCTCGCCCTCGCGCCACGCGTAGTAGGAGGAGCGGGCAACGTGCAGCACCCGGCACAGCACAACGATCGGGTAGTTCGCCTTCTCCGCATGGATGAACCGGCACAACTCGCTCACCGGTCGTTCTCCTTCACGAAGAAGGCGGTCGCTTTTTTCAGGATCTCGATCGTCTGCTGCTGCTCGCGGTTCTCCCGCCGCAGCCGCTTGAGCTCCTCGCGCTCGGCACTGCTCAATTCGCCGGGAGTGCCCTCGCCCTGCTCCGCCTTCGCCTTGCGGTACCAGCCGCGCAGGGACTCGGAGCTGATGCCGAGTTCCCGGGCGACCGCCGTGACCGTCTTGTCCGAGGAGTCGACGAGCGCGATCGCATCCCGCTTGAACTCTTCGGTGTACCGCTTCGTGTACTTGCTTCCCACCTGGTGCTACTTCCTCTGGAACTCAGGTCCCAGTCTCCAGGTGTCCACGATCAAGGGGAAGGTTCAGATATTGCATGTTTCCTGAGCTGCGATGTTGCACTTTGTTCCGCTGGATTCTCGACTGTAGCGGGGCTGGAATAGGGCCGCAGCGCCATCGCCGGATCAATCCGGCGTGGTGCTCCAGACAGGCAAGGGCCCGTGCCGCGCTTCGTTCCCCAACGCCCGCGGCACGGGCTTCGCCATCCATCCAGCACAATTACAGGAAGGACCTCTCCAGGATGCTTGATCATCTACCTGCAGAGGTAGAGCCGTCAGCCTCAACCCACCCGCACACCGTCCACGCAACCGCCCTCGGCGCAGCCGCGTACCCGCCCGAGGACGCACCGCACCACCATGGCGGTGCAGCATGACGTCATTCCAGGTTCTGGCACTGCTCCTGGCGCTCTCCGTCGCCCTCAACCTCGGATGCGCGTCCGGGATCATTGCCATCTACGCCGGAGCCGGCATCGCCCAGGCCGTCTTGATCGGCGGAGGCACCGTCGGCGGCGTGATGACCCTCTTCCTCGCCGGCGTCGGCGTCTACCGGCACTGACCGCAAGTCCCTTGCCGCCACGCACGGCGGCAAGGGGCACCCATGAATGTGGCCAGCACATAGCTGTCATGTGGGCATCTCTCGGGGTCACCGGCATCTGGCGGAGGACGATCAGCTGTACGTCTCGGTCAACTGACGGCCCGTGCGGGGTCAGGGCTCGATGAACGGCAGGGCGACGGCATGCAGTTTGGTCTGGAGGTTGATGTCGCTGGTGGCGACGTACCACGCGGATCCGGGGTGCCGGGACTGCAGGAGCAGGGTCGAGGCGATGAACCGGTCGTCCGGGACGTTCAGGTCGAGCCAGTCGGGCAGCGCGTCGGACTTGGGCTCGATGTACTCGAATGATGGCCCACCCCACTGACATTCCCGGTCCCGCCAAGTTCCGTCGCCGGGGAAAACCCGCGCACCAAGGCCCGGGCGGCTGGTCGCCGGCGTCCGGGGCGAGGCGCGCGAGCTCGGTGAGCAGCGCGGCGTGCGCGAGCAGCGGTGGCGGCAGGAGGCCGGCTGCTGCCGTGCGGGCGGCCGGGTCGGTGTAGTGCCCGAGGTGCGCGGCCAGGGCGTGGGCGAGCCAGGCGTCGACGTCGGCCTGGACGTACCCGCCCGCGCGGCGGGTGAGTACGTCCCGGACGGCTTCGTCGTCCTGGCGGGGCTCGGTCTGTTCCAGCGTGCCCAGCTCGCGCAGCGCCTGGAGCTCATCGGCGCGGGCCGCGATCCGGTCGGCTTCGTGCAGCCCGGCTTCGCGGGCGGCGGCGGCCGCGGCTTCGGCGGCGAGCTCGGCCTGGACGACGGCATCGGCGTCCGGGTCGTGCACGGTGCCCGGGGCCGCCGCGGTTAGCAGCTGGTCGATGCGTACCCACTCCGCGAGCTCCGCACGGCTGCGTTCGTCGTCGGCCAGGTGCTCGTGCCGCGAGTCCTGCCGGGCGTCGAACCTGGCGTCCTCGAGGGAATCTCACAGACGGCAAGATTCCCCATTTGCCCCGTCTGGCGTACAACCTTCCGGTGCCGCGGGCCGTCTGACCTTGCATCAGAGTTACGCGACCAAGCGCGACCAAGGGGGACATGATGCGACGTATCGGAGCGGCAGTGGCGGTGCTCGTGCTCGCGGGCGCCACGCTGGGGACGGCGGCGAGCACCGCGGGCGCGGCCCCGGCGGAGGGCTCGCGCACGGCGGCGGCGACCTGCCCGACGGGCTGGGGAAGCGGCGCCAAGGGCGGTGCCGCCCAGGGGCCCGATCACCTGGAGAACATCAGGACCGGACAGCACGAGTGCTACGACCGCATCGTGTTCGACGTGCCCGGCGGCGGCGACCAGATCGGCTACCACGTCCAGTACGTGGACCGGTTCTACGCGGACCCCTCGGGCGAGTACATACCGGTCGCCGGCGGGGCGATCCTCGACATCCGCGTCGGCGCGTGGAGCTACGACCTGGAAGCCGGCGTGTGGACCTACCCGGGCGAGGTGGGCGAGCCCCTGCCCGGCGTGAACATCAGCGGGTACAGCACCTTCCGGGACACCCGGTTCGGCAGCACCTTCGAGGGCCAGACGCAGGTCGGTCTCGGTGTGCGCGCCCGACTGCCGTTCCGCGTGATCCAGTTGGACGACCGGGTCGTGGTCGACGTGGCCCACAGCTGGACGAGCTAGCCCTCGCCCGGTCCGGCACGGACGCCACAGTCCTTGTGTCGCCGCCCGGCTCAACCAGCTCCAGGTTCAGCAAGCCCGCTCGAAAGCGTACGCGCATCCAGGCAGCGGCCTCGACAATTACTTCGATGGCACACGCCTAACCTTCGGTGCCGGTCGGGGCCGTCCTCGCCGGGGTGGACCGTCTCGCCGAACGGGGGCTGGGTCCAGGCGATGACCCTCCCGTCGGCGAGCAGTTCTTCGTAGTGGTGCCCGATGTCGCTGTGCTCTGCCCAGACCGCGACGACGACCTCGTGCTCCTGGTGCTCGCTCATGCCGGGCTCCCCAGGGCGTCGGTCGTTTCGGTGGCGCGGGTGAGGAACGCGGCGAGGTCGGCAGTGGCCTCGGGGTCGGCGGCGGTGAGCCGGGCCGCGAACGCCAGCTGGTCGACGCCGGCGTCCGGGGCGAGGTGGGCGAGTGCGGACAGCAGAGCGGCGTGGGCGAGTACGGGCGGCGGCAGGAGGCCGGCGGCTGCCTCGCGGGCGGCCGGGTCCGCGTAGTGCCCGAGGTGCGCGGCCAGGGCGGGGGCGAGCCAGGCGTCGACGTCCTTCGGCGCGTACGACCCGGCGCGGCGGGTGAGTTCGTCCCGGGCGGCTTCGTCGCCCTCGCGGGGCTCGGTCTGCTCCAGCGTGCCCAGCTCGCGCAGCGCCTGGAGCTCATCGGCGCGGGCGGCGATGCGGGCCGCTTCGCGCAGCTCGGCTTCCCGGGCGGCGGCCGCGGCTTCGGCGGCGAGTTCCTCCTGGACGACGTCGTCGGCGTCCGGGTCGTAGACGGTGCCCGGGTCGGCGTCGGCGAGCAGCTGGTCGATGCGTTCGCACTCCGCGAGTTCCGCCCGGCCGCGTTCGTCGTCGGCGAGGTGCTCGTGGCGGGAGTCCTGGCGCGCGTCGAAGCGGGCGTCCTCGAGGGCCGCCGCGACGGCGGCCGCGGTCATCCCCTTCGCGCGGCGGCGGACCACGCGCCAGCCGATGCGGGCGGGGTCGACCGGCTCGCGGGGCGCGGCAACGCGTGGGGCGAGCGGTCGGCGCACGGTACGCCGGGGCGGCCAGGGCGTGGTCATCTTCGGGCTCGCATTCGTGGTGCGGATTTGGAAGCGGGCCGCCGCCAGAACACTGTGCGGCGGCCCGCCGATACGTCTTATAGCAGGCCATGAATTCCGCGTGGTCAGAACTCTATCTCTATACGACCGCACGTGCGTGAAATCCGCTCGGAGGCCTCGGGCGCGGGAGCCCCATTCCGTGAAATACGACTCGGTGATGGCCTCCGCGACGACCGGATGCAGGTCTTGATCCGTCGCACCAGCCTCCTGTAGACGGAGGATCTCAGCGGCGTAGGTGGGCGAGATCGCCGTGCTGATGAAGCGCTCGCGGCCGTCGTCCGAGCTCCCCGTGCAGGTGAATCCGAAGTAGGCGTAGACCTCCACCTGCATACCGCCGAACGTAGCCGCACACTCTCGTGCTTGAGCCCTGACCTGCGGTTGCCACTCGGATTTGGTCTCCTCCACCAGGGCTGCCCGGAGCTTCTTCTGGGGCTTCGTCAGCTGTCCGGCGCGGTAGCGCTCCACCGTACGTCGCGAGACGCCCAGACGCTCCGCAAGGGCCTTGGTGGACCTCTTCGCCCACGTGAGAAGGAATTTCACCTGAGCCTTTGCGGATTTCGGCGCGGGCCGGGTGAACACCTTGCGCTCCGCCCGGGTGAGGGCCTCTATTGATCCGAAACGGTAGGTGTTCCGGGTCGTTGATCCCTGCGTGAGTGAACTGGTGGGGGATGCACGGCAGTTGTCGCCGTCGGCGCAGGAGGCCCTTCGGCTGCGGGCGGTGGCCGCGTTGGTGGCAGGCCGGACTCGCGAGGATGTCGCGACGGTGTTCCAGGTCTCGCTCAAGGCGGTGGACAACTGGTGGGCGAAGTGGCTGGCAGGCGGGCTCGAAGCGCTCGTGGCCAGCCCCGCGGGCGCCGGGTCGGCGAGCATCAGGTTCTCGATGCGGTCGAGCAGCAGGCAATCCGGCAGGCCGTACTGGATCACCGCCCCTGTGACCCGGGGCTGGCCGTGCAGCTGTGGACACGTGCCGGGGTAGGGGATTTGATCGCGAAGCTGTACCGGGTGCGGCTGACCGAGCAGGGCGTTGGCAAGTACCTGCGCCGCTGAGGCCTGTCCTTCCAGCGCCCGGACAAGCGGGCCGTCGAGCAGGACGCGGAAGCGGTCCGCGTCTGGCTGGAGGAGACCTGGCCGGCGATCCGGGCCAGGGCAAAGGCGGAGGGTGGTGAGGTGCTCTTCGCCGACCGGGTCGGCATCCGTTCCGACCAGGTCACCGGCCGCACCTGGGGCGCCAAGGGGTGCACCCCGGTCGTGTGCCGCACGGGCAACCGGTTCTCGGTCAACGCGATGTCCGCGATCAGCCCCAAGGGCCGCATGCACGTCATGGTGTTCACCGAAACCTTCGACGCCGACGTCATGTGCCGCTTCCTGGACCGCCTCGCGGGCCACTTCGACCACAAGGTGCACCTCGTCGTGGACGGTCACTCCGCGCACCGCTCCCGTAAGGCCCGCGCCTGGCTGGCCGATCACCCGGACCGCATCGAGCTGCACTTCCTGCCGTCGCACTCGCCGGAGCTGAACCCCGACGAGCTGGTCAACGCCGGCCTCAAACGGAGCCTTCCGATGCACAGCCGGGCCCGCGACCAGGCCGAACTCGCCGCCGAGACCCGCAGGTTCTTCCATCGGCGTCAACGGCAGCCACACATCGTCCGCGGCTACTTCGGAGGCCCATACGTCCGCCTTACATCAGGTCGCGTCCGCGGAGCGGTGGAAAAGGGCTCGACGCGGTAGTTCCGTGGGGGGGCATGTTACGCGGCTTCCTCGAGTGCCGCGGCGATCTCAACGGGCGTCTTGTACAGCGGGGTTGGCGGCCCCAGCAGGGCGCGGCGCAGGTCCTGCAGTGTCCGCGGGGCCTGCGCTGTCATGGTGAAGCCGCGCCAGCCGCGGGAGGCGCGGTCCAGGACCGCCCAGATGAGGCTGACGCAGGAGGTCTCGCCGGGGAACCGGCCGATGACTATGACGCGGCGGCGGGTCTCGCCGAAGGTCCGCTCGATGAAGTTGGAGTGCCGGATGCGCTTGTGGTGCTCGGCGGGGAAGCGCAGGTAGACGGTGAGGCTGGCCCGGTCGGCTTCCATGGCCCGCATCGCGGCGGGGTAGGTGCCGGCCCACTTGTCGATGAACGCGTCGATGCGCCGCTGGACGGCCTCGACGAGCCGTTGACCGGGCTCGATGCCCTTCAGCGCCGCGTCGCTGGTGTCGAAGCAGGCCCAGAAGTCGGCGCGCACGGCTTCCTGGTCGTCCCTACTGATCTTCGCGAGGACGTTGCGCAGTTTGTGAATGGTGCACCTCTGTCGCAGCGCCTTCGGGAAGACCTGCTCGGCCGCGCTGATCAGGCCCTTCGCGCCGTCGGAGATCACCAGCAGCGGGGAGGCGAGGCCGCGGTCGGCCAGGTCGGTCAAGAAGCCGTGCCAGGCGTCGGTCGACTCGCTGTTCGCGCTGTCCAGGCCGACGAAGACGGGCTTGCCGTCGGTGGTGATGCCCCAGGCCGCCAGCACGGGCTCGGCCGCGTGCCCGTCGTGCATCTTGAAGTGCGAGGCATCCAGGAACAGGTAGTCCAGCCGGAGGCCGGCGAGGTCGCGGCGCCGCCAGGCGTCGAACTCGTCGCGGATCGCGGTGCAGATCGCCGAGACGGTCGACTTCGACAGCGCGGCCTCCGGGCCGAGGGCGTCGGCCAGGGCGTTCTCCACGTCGCGGACCGACATCCCCCGGACGAAGGACGCGATGACCAGCGACTCCAGAGCGTTGGTACGGGTGGCCTGCGTGCCGAACAGGCGGGAGGCGAACTTCTCGGTGGTGCCGCGCAGCTTCGGGCGGGCCACCGTGATCGGGCCTGCGGTGGTCTTGATGGTGGTCGGGCAGTGGCCGTTGCGGTGCCCCGGGCGGGCGGTGGCCTGGCCGTCCTCGTCGACGACCGCGGTGGCGCGCTGGTAGCGGGCACGGCCGAGGAAGGCGTCGACCTCGGCTTCCATCGCGGTCTGGATGATCAGGCGGGCGCCGAGCCGGGCCACGTCTTCCAGGACATCGACCAGGTCGCGGTCACCGGTGAATAGGGCATCGATCTCGGCATGGATGGCCTCGGTGGGCGATACTCGTCGGGACACGAGCGTGGGTCTCCTTCGTGCGAACTTGGCGGTTCTGCACGGAACTTACGCTCGTGTCCTCTTTTCCACCGACACTCGGACGCGACCCTACATCCTCGAATAGAACCCTTTGAGTTTCTGATCAATAGGACCTTGTTGCGGCGCGGGGCCGGCTGCTGCGTGTCGTCGCTGTCGATCATTCGTCCAGGGAACCCCCGGTTCCCCTGTGGACAAGTGCCGCCGCCGGCGGACCCCTGTGGTGGCCGATCGTGTGATCGCCCATCACGGCCTGCCCAGCGGCTCGTTGACCAGGGCGCTGGACTCTCCCGCCGCACGGGCAAGAGCTGCGGCGATGCCCTCGCCGCTCAAGGGCTGGTCGATGTGCCAGGTGCCAGTTCCGTCATGTTGACGCTCGGCGCCCCCGAGCCGAAGAGGCGCCATCACCACCCGGTTCGCACCCCACGCGCTGCCTGTGCTTCATGTGCGCCGCCTTAAGTGGGCGGTGCCCGGTTAACCGAGATACAAGGAAGTCCGCCACTCGATGGCGTTGGTCAGGTCTCCCTCCGGCTGGTCCCGCCGGTGGCGCCCCTGGCCGGGTCCGGACGTCGCATGGGAGGGCGAGGATGTGCGCGGGGAGTTTCGGGGCGGTTCCGGGTTCTCTCGCCCCACCACGGTCAGACTCGCACCGGGGAGCTGCAGAGCGCGGCTGGGATGCGCTGTGCCGGCACAGCGCGGGTCTGCCATCCGCCTCCATCTGCCTCAGTGCCGATTTCGGCGACCCGTCTTCCCTCACCCAGACCCGTGATCTCGTCCAGTCCCGCCTGGACGTCGACCTGGAAATCGACCTGGCCAAAGAGGGCTTCACAGCCATGCTCGCACTGGAGCACCTGCCCCGGCCTGCGCCGGCGCACGGTCAGCACCTGCTGGACTCGTTGGCCGGGCAGGTCGAGGCATGCGGGAACGGCAACCGGTACCGGTTCTTCCCCAACGTTCCGGAGTTCGCTGCGGACACTGACTGCACGGCGGTGGCCGCCGCCGCGCTGCACCGGCACCAGCGGCTGACAGCCCCGCGGTTTCACGCCATTGCGGCAGAGCTGCTGCGGGCCAAGGCTCCGCCGACCCCTGGAGAGGAGAACCTCGTACCGGGGGCCGTCATGGTCTACTGGGACGACGCTGTCGAGCCGTACGCACGGCGGCGGGGCCGCAAACAAGATGCGGTCGTCAGCGCCAACGTTCTGCGCACGCTGATCCTGGCCGATCAGCACACCACCTGCGCAGGACGCCCGGTAGCCAAGGCCACCCTGGCCCATGTGAGACAGCATCTGCTGTCGGGCAACTACGTGAACGGGACCCGCTACTACCCCTCACCGGCCAGCTTCCTCTTCGCCGTCGCACGCCTGTGCGCGACCTCACCCGACGTTGCACAGCGGCTCGGGTCGCCGCTGCGCCGCGCATGCGCCGCCGCGACGAGCGCTGGCCCGCTCGATCTCGCGCTGCTGACGATCGCCGCCGATCAGTACGGCGGCAGCGAGGGACAGACAGCGCGACGGGAGAGGCTGGCGGCCTGCCAGCGGCCTGATGGTCTGTGGCCCGCGGGCGCCTACTTCCGCATGGGCCGTGTCCCCGTCCACTTCGGCTCGCCCCAACTCACCACGGCCTTCGCCCTGCGTGCACTCAACCCCGGCGAGGGACAAACAATGGCGGCCCGTTCATGACCGCAGACCCGCTGAGCTGCTACCGACGCCAGCTGGCCGGCCCTGAGGAGCACAGGCTCGCTGACGCCCTCCTTGACTGGGCGCTCACACACTGCCGTTGCTCGCGCGGCACGGCCTGGCACGCGAAACGGGCCTTCTATGCAGCAACCTTCACCGCCTGCTGCCGGCCGCCGGACACTGTGTGGTGGGAGACGTTGCTGGCTGGGAAGTTCAACATCTTCTACTTCAACGTCGATGACGGCCCGGCCGACGAGCTCACCCAACTCACCGCGCAGCTACACAGCCAGTCCCACACCACCGCCGGCGAACTGGGAATGCTGTACCGCGCCCTGCTCGCCGACATGCGCGGACGCCAGTTGCCCACCGTGCAGTTGCAAGCCGACATCGCAACGCTTTGCGCCGCAGCCGACGCCGAGGACCAGCAGGACATCACCATCATGACCGGCGAGCAGTTCCACACCCTGCGGCTGGCGACTATCGCCGCGCTGCCCTTCATCACCTGCTGGGGCGCGATCCGAGGACTGCCTTTGACCAGCGAGCAGAACCTTGTCGAAGCGGCTGCCGAAGCGATCTACCTCGCCAACGATCTAGCATCCCTGGACAAAGACTGCGGCCCTGACGCCCCTTGCGCCACTGCCACCTCCAATTACGTGCTCTTTCACACCGCGCGCGTCACCGGCGGTCTGCCAAGCGCCGTCGAAACCGCCACCGCCCGCTACAACCACCTCATCGCCAGCCTCGCGAAGCACACAGGAGCCTCCGCCGCGGCCCTCGTCAGCATCGTCGACGGCAATCTGGACGCCCATCTGCGTCTGGCCGCCACGCGCTTCCCCGGCGCCGCGCACCGCCTTCGCCAACTGAGCCGCATCCAACCTGACGGACCCGCCCACCATCCCGCAGCCCTCAACAACGGAGCGAAGACGCCATGAACGCCGCCTCGCCGCTCACCCCGGCCGCCGGTACAGTGCCTGGCGCGATTCCCGTACTCGGGCACGCCCTGGCCCTGCTCCGAGCGCCGCTGCCGTTCCTCCGCTCCTTGCCCGCACACGGAGATCTGGTCCAGCTCCGGTTTGGCCCCCAGCGCGCCTACATGGTCTGCACCCCAGAACTGACCCACCAGGTCCTCACGAACGACCACACCTTCGACAAAGGCGGACCAGTCATCGACCGCATCCGCGAAACGATCGGCAACGGCGTCGGCACCTGCCCCCGCAGCGAACACCGGCGCCAGCGGCGCCTGGTGCAACCAGCCTTCACCGCCGCCCGCCTCGCCGACTACGCGCCGATCATGACCCGCGAAATCACCGCTGTCACCGAGCGATGGCAGCCGGGACAGACCATCGACGTCCTGGCTGACATGCAAGCCCTCACTGGCCGGATCCTGGTGTCAACCATGTTCGCGGGCATCGCAGAACACCGCATCACAGCAATCATCGACAGCCTGAACGCGGCCCAAGACGGCTTCCTCACACGGGTAGCCCTGCCTACTACCGCGGACAAGCTGCCTCTCCCGGCACAAAGGCGCTCCCGCAAGGCCCGCGCCCATCTACGGCACCTCCTGGGCGGCATCATCGACCAGCGTCGCTCCGACCCGCACGGCGAGGACCACGGTGACCTGCTGTCCACCCTCCTGGCCAGCCCGGACAGCTCCCCCGAGGCCGAACCCGACTTGACGACGAACCAAATCATCGACCAGTGCCTGAACTTCTTCTTCGCCGGAACGGAGACCGCCGCCACTCTCATGACCTGGTCCCTGCACCTCATCGCCCTGAACCCGGACATTGAACAGCAACTGCACGCCGAGGCCGACCAGGTCCTCGCCGGCGCGCCCGCGACTTACCAGGACCTGCCACGACTGGAACTAGCCCGCCGGATCATCATCGAGACCCTGCGCCTGTACCCCCCGGGCTGGATCCTCACCCGCACCACGACACAAGACACCCGTCTCGCCGGGCGTCTTCTCTCCGCAGGAACCCCGGTCGTCTACAGCCCATACCTCATCCACCACCACCCCGACGTGTATCCCAACCCCGAGGAATTCGCTCCTGACCGCTGGAAGGACAACAATCCCAGCACTCAGCCCCCACACGGCGCCTTCGTGCCCTTCGGCGGCGGCGCCCGCAAATGCATCGGCGACAATTACGGCATCATCGAAGCCACCCTCGCCCTGGCCAGCATCGCCGCACGCTGGCAACTGGACCACGCACCCGGCACCCGCGTACGCCCCACCGCGCGGATCAGCCTTAGCCCTCGCGGCCTGAGCATGATCGCCATCCCCAGATTCAGCCGCGCGTCGATCGAGTCTGTCAAAACGAGCGGTGTAACCAGGGTGGTTGGGGTTACTGACGGGCTGCGGAGAGTCGGCCATCGAAGGTGATGTCGAAGGCGTTCAGAAGCTGTGTCGGAACCGGTGATCTGTGACGTTCTGTAACGGATGGGCGCGTGGGGTGCCGGAACTCGGAGCGTCAGGACGCGGCGACCGCCGTGGAGCGATAGACAGGAAGGGTGCAGCAGCGAGCCCGACAGTGGCGTCGAGGACGAGGCCCAGCCTGAGCTGTGTGACCTGTGCGGGGCCGTGGTCTCGGACGGCACCGAGTGGTATGCCCTGGTCCCGGACTCATCGTCGATCAGTACAAACACCGGCCATTCATCGAGCCCCAGTTCTGGGCCGGGAAGATCGCCAGGGCTCTGCAGAAGCATGGGGGTCGGCTCAGCGAGGAGGACCTGGCCGAGGAGACCGGGCTGACCCCGGAGCAGATCGAGGCCGGGGTGACATGGCAGAGCCTGGAGTATCTGCGCTGGCGCGAGCAGTTCGGTGACGACGGTCCCGGTGCGTCCTCGTAGGCCGGGGTGGCTCAGCTGGCGAGCTTCGGCTTCGTCACCCTGCCGGGGGCGGCGGCAAGCCGGCGGGCGCGGCTATGGTCAGGGCTGGCCTCGACATCGGTAATCGGCCCCCTCAAATTGGCCATCGCTGGCGCCGCCAAACGTTCGATGACGGTGTGCGATGGCCCCACCTCGTGGACGTAGGTGGAGGTGAGCGCCGGTGGGGCCGCTTCGAGACGTCACCCGCTGTTCTCCGACCAGGTGGGGCCAAATGGCCAATATCGAGGGGCCGCTGAACGACGTCAGAGCCAGTCAGGGCCGTGGACACTGAGCTGGAGCCGGGCGGTGGGCGGGGCGATGACGAGGACGGGTTCCCGATCGACGACGAAGAAGAGTCTCTCGCGAGCTTGATGGTCCGCGAGATCACCGAATACCTGGACCAGTCCGGGCTCGTCGACCAAGAGGACTTGGGGGGAGATCCAGCCGGACTTGAACAAGCTGGCGCGGTCGATCGCGAGGCAGGTCGAAAGCCACCTCGGGATGTGACCCGCTCGCAGTCCCTCCACTCCGAGATTTACGCCCAATCCAGATGTCGCACCAGGAAGACGCCGGGGCCGACCTCCCGAGAGGAGGCGCGTATCCGGTCAGCGATGCCGGAGGGCCAGACAGTGCCGGATGGGTCACGTCCACGGACGTGGTGTACGGCGGGTTGTCGAGGCCATCGCCGATCGGGGTGGTTTGAGCGTGCACGCGGGTGGCGTGGGGCATAAGGCAGCGGTCATCGGCTGAGCCTTCGGGAGAACGCCTCAAGATCTCCGAAGGAGGCCGTCCGATGACCGCTCCGCACAGTGTCTCGTTCCCCGAGCTGCTGGAGGACTATCTCGCCTCGGCGAGTCCCGATCTGGTGCGGCAGATGCTCAACCTCCTCCCCCAGCGCACCGCGCGCACCGTGCAGCACATGCCAGTTGGACAGCACATACGGCGTGCCGTCGGCCTTGTCGAACACGATGCAGCCGATCGTACCCGCCGACACGGTCACCGCCCCGACGCTCGCGCCAGGCTGGATGGGGTCCAGACGGGTCTTGCGAGGCGGGCTCTCGACCTCGGCCACGCGGCGGAACTGCGGCTTGTAGCTGCGCTCGATGACGTCAGTGGGCACCTCGACGCCGTCCACCATGACCGTCTCGGGGATCGGAGCCGTGTGCAGTGCCTCCAGCGCCTCCGGCTCGGCCTTGCGCACGACCGTGAACTGCAGCGCCACCTGCTTGCCCCGCCTGCCGCCTGTGACCTTGTGGCCGATACCGACAGAGGTCACGTTCGGATCCGCAAGCAACTCCGGACCCCGGGTGCGGATATACCGCCGCAACGACGCGATCAGCCTGTCCTGGGCGAGCGCGGTGTTCTTCGGCGAAGACGTAGTCTTCTTACTCCTTGGTGGCCATGACAGGGGCGTCCCTTCGCCAGAGGAGACGGCGCGTGCCACATGCCCCGCAGCCCGGCCGGAGGCAGGCCCGGTGGCCGCTACAACAGCCGCCCATTCGCTACGCATGGTAATGAAACAGGTGCGGATTGCGTGTGGAATGTGCGTCCCCGGGAGTTCGTGGCGCATGCGCATGTCCTCTGAGCGGACCTCACCGCGGCACATGTCGCGGCGGCCCTCGAGGGGCGACGTCTGAGCGGAGTCAGGGGGAGCGGCGATGTCTTTGCGAACGCCCTGTGGCTGTACGGGCCGGGATTGACCGGTCGCGCGCCGTGTCCGGAGCGCCGGGACCGTGCTGGTCGTGATACTTGGAGGGCATGCTCAACGCAGTGCGTGCCCGTGTTCTGCCGGCATCCCAGCGCCGTTCCCTGGACGAACTGGCACAGGATCTGGACTTGTCGTCAGGGGACAGCACGGCCAAGCGTTCGGCGTTCTGGACGATGCTGGTGCTGTCGTCGGTCATCGCGGTCGGCGGGGTGCTCACGGACTCGACGGCCACCGTGATCGGGGCGATGATCATCGCGCCGCTGTCGACGCCCATCATGGGCATCGCGCTGGGGTCGGTGCAGCGCCGCCGGATTGGAGCGGCCAGGGTCGTGTTCTTCGCCTGCCTGCTGGTGATCGCGGTCGGGATGGCGTTGTCGGTGGCCCTCCCCGGTGACTACGACCTGCTGTCCAACAGCCAGATCGCGTCGCGGACGTCGCCGGGCCTGATGGACCTGATCGCTGCCCTGGCAACGGGGTTCGCCGGTGCGGTGGCACTCGCCCGACGGGACGTCGCCGCCGTGCTGCCCGGAGTCGCGATCGCCATCTCCCTCGTTCCGCCCCTGGTGGTGGCCGGAGTGTGCCTGGGACACCTGGCGGGATGGCTGGCGCTGGGTGCGCTGGTGCTGTTCGCGTCCAACCTCTTCGCGCTGGTCTTCGGAGGCATGGTGGTCTTCGCCGCCCTCGGCTACGGCGCTCAGGCCGACAAGGCGGTCGGTCGGCCCGCCCGCAGGGCGTATGTCGTCATGGCCCTGCTGTTCGCCGTCGTGTTCGTGCCGCTGGCGGCCCACACCGCGCTCACTCTACTGCTCAACGCCTGGACCGGCCGGGCCAAGGACGTGGCGGAGCAGTGGCTGGCCGACGAGCCGGGCGCGTCCGTCACGAGCGTGGACGCGGCTTCCAGGACGATGCACATCCACGTGCGCGTCCCCGGAGACCTGCCGCCGGTGGAGGGTCTGCTCGATCGTCTTGAGGGGCAGATCCCGGATGGCGTTCCCATCGTGGTGGATGCGGCGCGTGGTTGGCGCATCGACGCCGGCAGGGTCGGCGACTGAGTACCATTCCGGCAGACTGGGGCTCTGCCCGGCGGTCTCCTTGTTGCTGTGCCCTGGAGGGACACGAGCGCAGGGGTGGTTCCGGCTGCCTGCCAGCAGGAACGGTTCATCAGCAGTCCTTAGGAACAACGGAGATCGGTGTCCGCAACGCTACGAGCCACGACTCCTGCTGACACTGGTCCCAACCACCGTGGGGCCGGTGGGGTTTTCCCTACCTGGCGAGCGACGTGTTGGTCCCGGATTACTGGAGCACGACAGCGCCCGCCCCGGTGACCGGCTCTTGGGGGCGGGCACATACGGCGGTGAGGAGAAGCCGCACAGCGGTGCCACGGTCCAGGAGTACCTCGGCCATGCCGCCTTCTGTGTGGCCGAGGTACTCCTGGACCGTGGCACCGGAGCCTCGGACGGTTTCACCGTCGACCACACCGCGGATCAGCACGTGCCCCGGTCCTGCGAGTGCGACGGCCAGGTCGCGGCCCGTCGCCCGCAGCGGCCCGGCGAACCGAGCGTCGGTGCCGCGCTTTTGATGCAGCCCCGGACGCGGGGACCGTGGCCGTCACAGCGCCGCTGGACCGGGGCTGGGGAGCAGGTGGCTCAGAAGAGTGTCTCGCAGTTCACCCGGGCCTCGATCCGGATGTCGCACTGGTCCGCTGCGCCCGCGCCGCCGTTGCCGAAGTCGCCTGCACCGGTGGGATCGGCCAGTAAGTCGTTGCCGCGGCCGCCGTAGAGCTGGTCGTTGCCCGTGCCGCCGTCGAGGTCGTCGGCGGCTGCCTGGCCGCGGAGGGTGTCCGCTCCGGCGTCGCCGTTCAGGGTATCGGGGCCGGCCCCGCCGTAGATGGTGTCCGGGCCCGCGTCGCCGGAGATCCGGTCGGCTCCGGCTCTGCCGTAGAGTGTGTCGCCGCCCGCGCCGCCGGAGATCCGGTCGGCCCCTGCCAGGCCGTCGATCCAGTCGGCGCCGCCGCCGCCGTCCAGGGTGTCGGCGCCGGCGTCCCCGGTGAGGCGGTCGTTGCCCGTGCCGCCGAGCAGGGTGTCGGCGGCGGCTCCGGCGAAGATGGTGTCATCGCCACTGCGGCCTTCGATGTGGTCCCGGCCCTGCCCGCCGGTGATCCAGTCGTCGCCGCTGCCTCCGATGACTGTGTCCGCACCGGCTCCGGCGCAGATGACGTGGTTGCCGGTGCCGCTGAGGATGATGGTGTCGTTACCGGCTCCGGTGGAGACCACCAGGGGGGTGTCGGAGCTGAGTACGATCCGGTCGGCGCCGTCCGTGCCGACGATGTCGGCGGGCATGTCGTTGCAGGTCTCCAGTGGCGCGGCGTGCGCTGCCGTCGGCAGGGTGAAGGCCATGACGCCGGTCAGCATGGCCACGACAAGCGTCTGTCTCGCAGTGCTCATCTAGGTTTCCTCCCCGGTTGAGGCAAAGAGCTCGAGTGTGAACCCGCTGCGGTTCTCCACCCCTTCTGTCCCCTCCGTCGCCGGATGGCCTGATCAGGGCCGTGTGCCGCAGCGACACTTATCGTGCCGTGAGGTGTGCGTCCCGTGACGGCCCGATCGCGCCAGTTTTTGTCTTCAGGCGTACGGGGGCGGCCTGGCGGGACCAGAGGGAGGCGCTGGTCACCGTCGCCCCCGCCGTCGGGCGGCTCACCGTGGACCGCAACCGCGTCTCGCTGGACTCACGGGCACGTCCAGGCACGTATGCCGTCCCCTGCCCGGCTGCGGACGTACCCGGCACACCGTCGGGCTCCGCGTCATCGTCGATCGCTCGATCGCAGAGATCTGCCTCGCCTCCGGCCGGGTACTCAGCGCCGAGGTCGGCCGGTCGGGGACTGGCCGTGGCGTGCGGTGTTCCCCAGGGAGCGGTATCACTGACAGGGAGGCCCGCGGAAATGGGCCCAGGGCGGTTCCGGCGCCGCCGGAAGGAGCAGCCGGTATGCCTGAGCGAGAGTCCCGGACCGGGAACGGCTGGGGGGAGGGCATCACCGCTGCGCCGGGCGGGCTGCTCGATCTGCTGCGGGTCGCCGCCCTGGTCCTGGAGAGCGACGGCCGGATCGTGCTGTGGAGCCCCGAGGCCGAGCTGTTGTTCGGTTTCTCCGCTGCTGAAGCACTGGGCCGGAACGCGGGCGGGCTGCTGGTGGCACCGGAGAACCGGTCACGGGCCCGGGAGCTGTTCGAGCGCGTGCGCACGGGTGCGAGCTGGGCGGGAGTCTTTCCGGTACGGCACAAGGACGGCTCGACGCGCCGGGTGGAGTTCCGCACCATGCGACTGCTCGATGCGCGCGGCGACGTTCATGCCCTGGCCCTGGGCACCGACGCCGACACCGTACGGGACGTGGAGCGGGACCTGGCCCTGTCCCACATCCTGGTCAGCCAGTCGCCGGTGGGTATCGCGGTGTTCGACACCGACTTGCGGTGGGTGCGCGTCAATCCGTCACTGGAGCGGATGAACGGCGTGCCCGAGGGGGCTGTGCTGGGCCGCCGCGTCGGCGAGGTGCTGCCGGCGCTGGATGTGGAGGCCATCGAGTCGCGGATGCGGCAGGTTCTTCGGACCGGTGAGCCACTGCTGGATCAGCAGACCGTCGGCCGGACGGCCGCGGACAGCGAGGAGCACGCCTACTCGGAGTCGTACCACCGGATCGAGAATGCGAACGGACGCGTGCTGGGTCTGGCGATGGCGGTACTCGACGTTTCCCAGCGCCAGCGGACGGCGGCCGAGGTCGCGAAGGCACGCGAGCGGCTGGCGGTGATAGCCGACGCCAGTGTCCGCATCGGCACCACGCTTGACCTGCACCAGACCGCCCGTGAGCTGGCGGAGGTGGCCGTGCCGGAGCTCGCCGACCTCGCGGCCGTCGACGTACTCGACTCGGTGGTCTCCCTCGGCGGCACGGCCGCGATACAGGTGGACGACTCCCTCGGCTTCCGGGCGCTCGCTGTCGCGGCCGGCTATCCCACCGATGCGATCGAGGCTGCGGATCCGGTCGGCGAACTGGCGTCGTACGACTCGTCACGCATGATCACCCAGAGCGTGCGCGACGCACGGCCGATCCTGCTGCGGCGGGTGAGCGGCGCGACGATCCGGCGCATCGCCCGGGACGACTCCGCCGCCGAGACGCTCCGGCGGGCCGGGGCCCACTCCTGTCTGGCCGCCCCGCTCATGGCCCGCGGCGAGGTGCTGGGCACGCTCAGCCTCTACCGCACGGTGAACGCCCGGCCGTTCGACGACCAGGACCTCACGCTCGCCACCGAGCTGGCCGCACGCGCCGCCCTCTGCATCGACAACGCCCGGCTGTACGGGCGCGAGCGCGACACCGCGCTCACCCTCCAGCGCAGCCTGCTCCCCCAGGAGCCACCGCACTGCGACGGCATCGAGGTCGCCTCCCGCTACCTGCCCGCGGTCAGCGAGGTCGGCGGGGACTGGTTCGACGTGCTGCCGCTCAGAGGCGGCAAGGTCGGCCTGGTCGTCGGCGACGTGATGGGCAAGGGCGTGCACGCCGCGGCGATCATGGGCCAGCTCCGCACGGCCACCCGCGCCCTCGCCCGGCTCGACCTGCCTCCGGCCGAGTTGCTGTACCACCTCGACGACGTTGCCGCCTCGCTCGGCGATTCCGACTCGATGGCCACCTGCCTCTACGTCATCTGCGACCCACGGCGCGGCCGATGCGAACTCTCCCGCGCAGGCCACCTGCCGCCGGTGCTGGTGGACCCGGCCGGGAGGGCCGAGTTTCTCGACATACCCAGCGGCGTGCCACTCGGGGTGGGCGGCGTGCCGTTCCGCGCCGAAGAGCGGGAACTGGCGGAAGGAACGTTGCTCGTGCTGTTCACGGACGGCCTGGTGGAGAGCCGTGGAGAGTCCATCGAGGTCGGCCTGCAGGGCCTGCTACGGCTGTTGGGCGGCACCCGGCTCCCGCTGGAGGAGACCTGCGACATGCTGCTCGGCGCCTTGAACCGGGAACCGTACGACGATGTGGCGCTGCTCCTCGCGCGGCGAAGGAGTTGCTCCGGCCCGACGCTCCGCGGCACGCCGAGCTGAACGTCGAGATCAGTCCGCAACACGACCGGTCGGGGTTCTGGTACAAGTCCGCCCCTCGCTCGTCGCGTATCGCCCATTGTGCGGGGGATGTCTCGTCCGACCCGTAAGCCACCAGGGGCACTGCCCGTCGGCCCGTACCCCGCACAGTCCCGAACGGCCGTTCGGCGCTCATCGGAGGGTAGGGAAGCACGCGAACGGGCGTGCGCCTGCTCGCCGAGAAGTCTTGTGGGGCGACTGAACGTTCGAGGGCTCTGTGCGATGGGATGACTTCATACAGCGATCACGTCCCGGTCACCCGGGAGGCGGCCTTCCACGACCGCGCCCGCCACATCGCGAGCGTGAACTACCGGATCACCGTGGCGACCACGACTCTGCAACAGCTGACCTGGCAGGGGCTCGACCAGCCGATGTGGCGGGTGGCCGACGCAGGCGAGGACCGCCGTTCCTTGGCCGCGCTGCCGAAGGCACGGTGGGCCCGGTCTCCACCCAGGCCGGGCCCGCCGCCCCTGCCCGCGTTGCGGCTGGGACGCTGAACGGATGAACGCCGACGATGAGCAGCTGCTGCGCGGCCGCGTGTACGGCTCGTTGACTGAACCAAGTCAGACGTTTTCGCAGGTCAGATGCCTTGTCTGCTAGCTTCCCGGGGTGCCTGAAACAAGAGGTTCCGGGAGGGATCTGTCGACCTCCGTGCTGCCCGAGATCGGCAAGCTGTACGAGACAGGTGATCCGTGGGAACCGTACCGACTCCTGGACCCCTCCGGTGGTCCGGTTCAGCCTGTCGCGCTGTACTTCAAGGATCTGCTCGCGAGCCACACCCCCGCCACGACTCTGCGGTCGTACGGAGACGATCTGCTGCGGTGGTGGCGGTTCCTGTGGGTCCTCGGCATCGAGTGGGACGGGGCGACCCGGACAGATGCCCGCGACTTCATGCTGTGGATGCAGCCCTGCGGGCAAGCCGGTCCGGGTCCACTGGCGTCACCGCGGCAGCCCGGACGCGAAACCGCTGACCAGCCCTGCGGGCAAGCCCGCGCCGGGAACTCCGAATCCGGTGACCGGCAAGCCGACCGTCGGGAAGAAGTACGCCAAGAGCACCCAGGCCCACTGCGAGACGGTGCTTCGGACCTTCTACGACTTCCACCTGGATGCCAACTCTGGTTCGCTGCTCATCAATCCGTTCCCGTTGGACCGCTCGCGTCGCAAGGGCCGGGCGAACGCCCACCACAACCCGATGGACGAATTCAAGAACGAACGGAAGGGCCGCTACCGCCCTACCGTTCCGGAACGGACCCCGCGCCGAATACCGGACGACAAGTACACCGAGGTCTTCGCAGGCCTGCGCTCACACCGTGACCGGGCTCTGCTGGCCTTCTGGGTTTCCACCGGCGCCCGCGCCAGCGAACTCCTGACCTCGCACGAGCGCGACGCGCTTCCAGGGCAGCAGCTCATCGGCGTCACGCGCAAGGCACCAAGAACTACCAGCAGCTGCCCGCGTCGCCGGACGCGTTCGTCTGGCTTCGGCTCTATCAGGAGGAAGCCTGGCGAAAGGGCGCCCCTCGAGGTCGCGGCGAGCCGCTGTGGTGGACGCTGCGGCGCCCTTGGCGACCGCTGAACTACCACGCGGCACGCGCCATGTTCGTCCGCGTCAACGAGCTTCTGGGATCGAACTGGACTCTCCACGACCTGCGGCACACCGCGACATTCCGGATGACCGAGGACCCGGAGATGTCACTGGTCTACGTCCAGCACATCCTCGCCCACAAGTACCAGACGACCTTGCAGAAGTACCTCAACCCCAGCAGGGACGAGGTCATCACCGCCGGCCTTGCCCACTTCGCCCGCCTGGAGCTCAGGCGCAAGAACCCGCCTTCGGCTTCTTCGGCGCCGGCCTACAACCCGGAATCCCTCAACGTGCTGTTCGGAGGGCCCCGCTGATGCTGACGACCCTCGTGGACGTGGGCCCCGCCGCGACGGCCAGCCGCGAGCCGCACTCTCTGGTCGGTGCCGAGGCAGCTGATCTGTTCCGACGGTTCCCCGCACGGCCGCCTCCCACGACCTGGCCCGAGACGTCACTGACCCGGGACGGCCTCACTGACCGGCTGCAGCGTTTGGAGCTTGTGCTGCCCGGCGCCGAACCCGTTCGGAGGAGACGGCGGAGCGGTGCTCGTCTGCTGTTGAGCCGGCTGGAGGCCCAACCGGGCGACACCTGGCAGCAGCGATGGCTGGCAACGCCGGCCGCGACTACGCCGGATCAGTGGTACGCATTTGCCCAGGAGTGGGCCGGGACCAGCGGGACGGGGAAGCCCAAGACCCCCGTAATCCAAGCTGATCTGCGCAGATGCCATCCGCCCCGACCTGTCATGGCTTCTCGGCACCACTTCACGCACCCTTCGGCCGGCCATTCGGGCATGCCGCGACCCTGAAGGATTTGCCCGCCTCGAAGCGGCTGGGATTCCGATGGACAGCGGCGCGAGAGCCACGGCCGAGGCCCTCAAGTCGATCGTGCACATCATGGTGGCCTACGAAGGCGCCATTCAGGACATCACCGTCGGTGACTTCGTCGCGATGCAGGCCATAGCGAGCGGTACGGACGAAACCCGTGGTGTTCGGCTGGCCTATCACTGGCTCAGAGAGCAGGAACAGTTCCCCTCCGATGCGCCAGAAACACTGATCAGCTTCGCCCGGCGATCAGGTCAGGTCACCCCAGCGATGCTGGTCGACCGCTACCAGTTGCAATGCCAGCCGGTCCGCGACCTCCTCGTCGACTACATCACCGAACGTCAGGCCACGCTCGACTACAGCTCGCTTCGTCACCTGTCAGCGGTCCTTGCAGGCCTGTTCTGGGCCGACCTCGAAAAGCACCACCCGGGCATCAACTCACTGAGCCTCCGCCAACTTGAAAACGCAGGTCAATGGGCTGGTGTGACCGGTTCTCGGGGTGCTCACGCTGGTCGTTGGCGACTGTCTGCGGAATAGATCGTCCGTCAGCGGTTGACTTCGAGGTTCAATGCCGGAAAGTTATGTGAAGTTGCCACTTGTCAAGCACCCGGCGGCAGTGTGTCGAGGTGGCGGGCCGGGAGAACGGAACGGGACCTCCGGAAGTTGAGTCGTCGACCAAGACAGACCAACACCGGAGGTCCCGTCGACGGACCAGTGTGGCACGACGACGCTGACTCAGACCTTCACAACGGCCTGCGGAGTGTTCGCTCCGGGGCATCTCGGCGCCCTGACCCGATATCTCCCCTTCGAACTGGTCGACGATGTCTTTGACCGGCCAGGCCGCCGGGGGCGGACGCGGACGGTGCCGGCGCGGGTGGCGGTGTACTTCGTGCTGGCGCTGGCCCTGTTCCCCGACGCTTCCTACGGGCGAGTGTGGGAGACCTTGACCGGCGCACTGCGGCAGGCAGGGCGCCTGGTCGCGGCTGTGACCGCGGCGGGTCTGGCCTGTGTGCGTCGGCGGGTGGGACCGGACCCGCTACGGGAGTTGTTCGAGGTTGTGGCAGGTCCGCTGGGGCGCCCGTGCACGAGGGGTGTGTCCTGGCGGGGTCTGCGCACGGTCGCGTTCGACGGCTGCCGGTCCATCCGGGTTCCTGAGACTGGCGACAACGTGGCCTGGCTGGGCCGATACAGGGTCGCCGCCGGGATGGCCGCCTACCCGCTGCTGGCGGTGATGGCCTTGGCCGAGACGGGGACGCGGGTCCTGCTCGGCGCGGGCGTCGGCCCGTATCGCGGTGAGGTGGAGGCCGCCTTGCAGCTGGCCCATCACCTCGGCGGGGGCATGCTGGTGCTTGCCGACCGCGGATTCGACGCGAACGCCTTCGTCCGCGCCGTGCACGCCTCGAAGGCGGCGTTGCTGCTGCGGATCTGCTCCTCGCGCAGGCCCGCCGTGCTGCAGGTCCTGGCCGACGGTTCCTTCCTGTCGGTCATCGCGGGGGTTCCGGTCCGCGTCATCGCCGCGACCGTCACCGTCACCTGCGCGGACGGCAGCACCCATCGGGGCGAGTACCGGCTGGTGACCACGCTGACCGATGTGCGCCGCCACCCGGCCGAAGATCTGCTGGCCCTCTAACCATGCTCAAGGGCCGCGTGCTGCGCTCGGGTGACCCGCAGGGCCTGCGCCAGGAGATGTGGGCGCTGCTGACGGTCCACCAGCTCCTGCGGATGGCGATGCTGGACGCCACCGACGCCGTGCCCGGATGCGCCCCGGACCGGGCCTGCTTCACCGCGGCCCTGGCCGCCCGCGACAGCGTCGCCCGTGCCGCCGCCATCGTGCCCGTGTCGGCGTACATGTGAACGTGCATAGCCGCGTACGGATGAACGTGCAGAGTTCTTGATGTGTTGAGGGACGGTGCTCGGCACTCTGCTGCCTGTTGTTGAGGTTGCAGAGAGGGGTGGGCCGTGGTCCTGGATCCGCAACGCTGGCTGGAGTTGCGGCGCTTTCGCGGCCTGGTCGAGTCCGGAGCCATGAGCATGTCGGAGGTCGCCAAGGAGACCGGACTCAACTGGCGGACGGTCAGCAAGTACCTGTCTGCCGACGGGCCCGTGTCACCGCCGCGCCGGTCACCGAGCGGGCGGTCCCGGGCGAGGGTGATCGACGAGTTCGCGCCGCTGGTCGACTCGATGCTGCGGGCGGAGATCCTGATGAAGGCCGCCGTCATCCACGAGCGGCTGGCCACGGAGTACGGCTTCACTGGCAACTACCAGCGGACCAAGCTCTACGTCCAGGAGGCCCGCCCGCGGATTGCCGAGGGTCTCGGCATCACACCAAAGGAGTTGGCGGGCATGCACCGCCGCTTCGAGGTGATCCCCGGCGCCCAGGCCCAGGTGGACTGGGGTGACGAGGGCAAGATCCTCGCCCACATGGGCATCGCGAAGGTCTACTCGTTCCATATGACGCTGTCGTACTCGCGCGATCCGTTCTGCTGCTTCACCACCAGTCAGGACCTGCAGACCTTCTTCGACTGCCACCGCCGGGCGTTTTCCCATTTCGGCGGGGTGCCGATGACGATCGTCTACGACCGCACCAAGACTGTCGTCCGCCGCCACGTCGCCCCCGGCGAGGCCGTCCCGCTGCACCCGGAAGCGGTCGGCTTCGCCGGACACTACGACTTCGATATCGATGTGCTAGCCGCCTACCGGCCCACCGGCAAGGGCCGGGTCGAACGGCAAGTGCTGATCATCCGCGACCACGTGCTGGCCGGACGGGCTTTCTCCTCCATTGAGGAGATGGACGCCGCGTTCCTGTCCTGGGTACCGCAGCGCAGGGCTCAGATCCACAAGACCCACCGGGAGGTCATCGGCGAGCGGGCGGCCCGTGACCACGCGGCTCTCAAGCCGCTGCCGACGACGCCTTATCTGGTGGCCGAGCGGCACCTGCGGCCGGTCGGCAAGGACTGCCTGGTCGCCTTCGGCGGCAACCTCTACTCGGTGCCCGCCCGCCGCGTCCGTCCCCGTCAGCTGGTCGAGGTCCGCGCCACGAAGTCGCAGGTCATGCTCCACTCGACCGCTCCCGACGCCAGTGGCGAGACGCTGCTGGCGATGCACCCGAGGGCGGTCGGCCGCGGGAGTCGTGTCGTCGAAGAGAGCCACTGGGACGGCCTGCCCACCGGCAAGGGCCGCCGGACCACCACCGGTGACGTCCCGCCCCGGCCCCGGCACCAACCGTCCTCGAGCGAGGCGGCCGGGCCGCTGCAGGCCCTGCTGAACCGGGCCGCCGCCACCCAGATCGAGGTCGGCCGCCGACCGCTGTCGGTCTATGACGAACTGACCGGCACCCGCCCCTTCACCACCAACTCGCCGACGAAGGAGTCCTCTTGAGCGAGCTGACCGGCAACCGCATCCGCACCACGGCCGGCAAGCTCGGCCTGCCCCACCTGGCGGAAACCATCAACGAGTACACCCGCCGGGCGGACGAAGCCAAGCTGGGCCACCTCGACTTCCTCGACCTGGTGCTGTCCGAGGAACTCGCCGTCCGCGACGACCGACGCTTCCGCCAGGGCCTGCGGCTGTCGAAGCTGCCGCACCACAAGACGCTGGATGGGTACGACTTCTCCTTCCAGCCCGACCTCGACCCACGCAAGGTCAAGGACCTCGCCACTCTGTCCTTCGTCGAGGCCAAGGCCAACGCCGCCCTGCTCGGCCCGCCCGGGGTCGGCAAGACGCACATCGCCGTCGCCCTCGCCGTCGCGGCCTGCCGGGCCGGCTACTCGATCTACTTCACCAGCCTCGACGACATGGTCCGCAACCTCAAAGCCGCCGAGGAGACCGGCCGGCTGGCCAGAAAACTCGGCACCTATCTGCGGCCCAGCGTCCTCGTGGTCGACGAGGTCGGCTACCAGCCCCTGGAACAAGCCGAGGCGAACCTGGTCTTCCAGGTCATCTCCAAGCGCTACGAGAAGGGCTCGATCATCCTCACCTCGAACAAGACCTTCAGCGAATGGGGACAGGTCTTCGGCGACGAGGTTCTCGCCACCGCGATCCTCGACCGCCTCCTGCACCACTGCGAAGTGATCTCCATCAACGGTCCCAGCTACCGGCTGAAGAACCGCCTCAAGGCCATCGAGCGCGACACCGACGTCGCGTGACCCACCACGCCGAGCTCAGGCCACTGCCCACGGCTCAGCGCGCCAACCCGGCAGTTCCTTGTTCAGCCATTCCTCGACGGTCCGCCGCCAAGGGTCGGTGGAGTCACTGTTGACGACATCGGCCCAGGTGTCCGCGGCAAAGTCCAGGTCAATGGCGAGGCTGTCGAGGTAAGCGTCGAAGTCATCAGCGACTTTGGTGAAGACGCCCTTCGACAGGTATCCAGGGTGAGGGATGCCATGCACGAAGGCATGGAGCTGGCCGTGGGTGGCCGGGTTCAGGTCCAAGAACAGGGTGTCACTGCCGCCGTTGCGAGCGATCGGGAGAAGGCCCGCCAGTGAGACCTCGCCAGCGAGCCACCCGTCACAGCTGCGGCGATACTCGCCCAGCAAGGTGCCCCAGCCGTATTCGCCATCGCCGTCACGGCCGAGTTGGTAAAGGTCGTCGAAGCTCTGGACGGGCTCCGGTTCACAGGCAGGCAAGCGGACCGAGTAGGTGAGGCTCTCCCCGCCAGCGGCTTCTAGGAACGAACAGTACGAAGACGGCAATGGCAGTTCGACCTCCCGTTCGAGCTCTTCAAGCTCGGCGACGTCGAACGGCCTGAACGGGCCCACGACCAAGCGGCCCCGATACCAGCGCGACAGTTCCTCAGACACGGCCAGATTGTCGCACCATGCAGCATCCCGAGGCCCTCCCAGTCCCGCGTTGCTGGATGCCGAGCTGTGTGCGTTCATCCGTACCTGACTCTGCACATACGCGAGTACGTCGACAGCCCGACGCCGGCAGCGAGCTGGGAGGACCGATCACCGAGGCGGTCACCGGCGCCCTGCTGCCACCGCGCCGACCACGAATCAGCGCACGCACCGTCAAGGGCGTCTCCGCTCGTTACGGACACCGCCGGTCCGACGAGGACCGCCCTGCCGTCAGCACCCCGGTCACCGCCCTCGACATCACCGTCCACTTCCCCCAGCAGGACACTTCCGTCCCCGCACCGACAGCAGCTCCGCCCGGCCGGCCGGGCCAGAACCCGGCCCCGCCGCAGGACCCGCCCGTGACGGCCGGGACGCTGCTGCCGCCCGCAGCCCCGATGCACACGAGCAGGCTCGAGGATGTGCTCGCCGCGATGGGCACCGCCCCGGATCGTGAGTGGCGCGCCATCGAACTGGCCACCCTGCTACGACTGGACCGCAGCGATCTGACCAGTGAGCTGATCCGGTGGGCCAGGCACCAGATCCTCATCAAGACCGGGCCGGCCACCTTCAAGATCCCGGACGGACCGCCGCGGCCCTCCAAGGTCGCCGTCCGCCGTGAAGACGTCCTCGCGGTCATGGCCACCGATCCTCACCGCCCCTGGCACGTCCGGGAGATCACCGCCGCGCTGAACACCGTCAAACAGAGCACCCTCGCACTCCACCTCAGCGCCTTGGCACGCAAGAACCTGCTGGTCAAGACCGCGCCCGCAACCTACCGACTCCCCGAACAGCCAGTGACAGCCGCCCCCGCAAAGCCACTCGCCGCCACGAACACACCGACCAGCCAGGACTACTTGACAAACCAGCATGAATCATAGCTTTCTGGCATTGCCTCGCGGCCTCTGGCCGCGCCATGGAGCGGCGGCGAGGCGTGCTATACGCCTGCGACAAGGTCGACAAGCGTGGTGATCAGGGCTTCCTCGCTGAGTCCAGCGGGCGGGTGTCCGAAGAAGCGGACCGATAGGTGGTAGCCGGTGAGCGCGAACGTGATGACTGCCGCGAGGGCCTCCGCGTCACGCGTCAGGATCGCCCCGGCTGCCATCCAGCTGGCCAGGCGCTGCGAACGGATACTGACGTTGCGGGCGACCAAGAGCTCGCCGAGATGGTCGACCGATGCTCCGAGATGGTCACGCTCGCGTGCGACGAGCTCCATGAGCGGGTGGAGCCGCCGCAGATTGCCGAGCCGGCGCTCGAACTCGAGCGCGAGCGCGACCCGCACGTCGCCTCCGGTCTCTTCGGGCTCGGGGCCGGTCTGCCGCTCGGCGTTGGTGCGGTCGACCTCGCGGTCGACGACCGCCTGGAGCACCTCCTCCTTCGACCGGAAGTGCCGATAGAAGCTGCCGCTCCCGGCTGACAGGCCCGCCGACGCCTCGATCTGCGTCACGGTCGTCCCGGCGAATCCTTCCCGCAGGAACAGATCCCACGCCCCGTCAAGGATCCTCGTCCGCGTTGGCACTGACATAGGCGCAATTGTAAGGAGAAGGAGGAGAGCGCTACGGCCCAGGGCCTGGGTGACCTTCATGCGATGCAAGAAGATTCTTGCATCGGCGCCGTCGAACTGTCAGGCTGCCAAATATGACTACCCGTCACTTAATCTCACTCGCGGGATCGATCGCCCTGGCGTGCCTGCTGGTTCAGGTTCACGCGCAGCCGGTCAAGGCCGCGGACACGAACACGTCCTCGGCCATGGCTACGGGTCAGCGGTCGATGCTGGACTTCGATCCGGACAAGGGCACCCTTGATGGCTCACCGGTTGACCATCTGCCCGACCACATCCGGCTGCTGGACATCCAGCTGCCGAACGGCGGCGCACCGCAGCGGGCCGATTGGTCTCCCGACGGGAAGCGCCTTGCTTTCCTCGACGCTCCGATCGGTGACCTCTGGGAGTACGACCTGGCGACCGGCGCGAGCCACAATCTGACCAAAACGTCTGCGCTCCACGGGGGAGTGCTACGGGCGCACCACCTGACCAACGGCGACATCGTCATGTGCGCGGTGGCTGAGCGCAGCGCAGACGACCCCGAGGGCGACCGCTTCCGCGGCGAACTGTGGGTGCTCCAGCGGCCTTTGGGCACACGTGCCCCGGTCCGTCTCGGCGAGAGCTGCTGGGAGGGCGTCGCGGTGTCCAAGCAATCTGGTTCCACCCGCATCGCGTGGAACCAGTCGACCATCGACTTCACCAAGGTGCCGGACGTGATCATCGACGCCCTGGTGGGCAAGTCGAAGATCCTGACGGGTCGAATCGTCTACCGCAACGGCAGACCGGAGATCGCCGATCGGACGGTTGCCCTCGACAAGCGCGATGTCTCCCTGGTCACACCCGCCGTCGAGGCTCAGGACTTCCGATCCCTGCCCGATGGGGACGCCGACCCCGACGACGAACTGATCTTCTCCGCCTACTTCCATAAAGGCGGACAGGCCATGGGCGTCAACCTCGACACCGGCGCCATCAATGATTACGCGCCGACCTCGCTGTTCTTCGACGAAGCGGAAGGCACTGACCCGGCCGGCCGATACATGATGGTCGAGCGAGACCTCGCCATCGTCCTGTTCCCCGGCATGGTCGACATCTGGCGCCTTTCGCTGGATGGCTCCGGGACGCTTGAGCGGATGACCACGTTCAACCACTACAAGGGCTTCGGGGCCAACAACCCGGTCGTATCGCCCGACGGCACGCAAATGGCCTTCGGACTGAAAGTGGAGGGCGGTGCCGAGGGCGAGGGCGACGGCATCCTCCTGATGGACCTCAGCAGATGAGGCGGCGTTGGCGCCGACTGAGCGTGTCCGTGCGGGTCACCCGAGCGCAGCACGCGGCCCACAGGGTGTCCCACACCCGCCCGTAGGAAGCGTCGGGGAACAGGGCCAGCGCCGGCACGAAGTACACCGCCACCCGCGCCGGCACCGTCCGCGTCCGCCCCCGGCGGCCTGGCCGGTCAAAGACATCGTCGACCAGCTCGAAGGGGAGATATCGGGTCAGGGCGCCGAGATGCCCCGGAGCGAACACTCCGCAGGCCGTTGTGAAGGTCTGAGTCAGCGTCGTCGTGCCACACTGGTCCGTCAACGGGACCTCCGGTGTTGGTCTGTCTTGGTCGACGACTCAACTTCCGGAGGTCCCGTTCCGTTCTCCCGGCCCGCCACCTCGACACACTGCCGCCGGGTGCTTGACAAGTGGCAACTTCACATAACTTTCCGGCACTGCTTCGAGGTTTGTCAGAACGAGCAAGGCGCGCAGGAGACGGGTCGCGTGGGCAGGGTCGGTGCGGAGCTTGGTGAGGGTCCGCCAGTTCTTGAGGTGGGCGAAGCCGTGCTCGACCAGTGCCCGTCCGATGGCGAGGACGCGGTTGGCGGTCTTCTGGCCGGGTGTGAGCTTGTGGGTGCGGCTGGCGTGAAAGCCGGTGACGATCACGGGGTCGCGTATGTCCTTGTCCAGACCGCGGAAGCCGAGGTCCGCGAGGGCACCTAGCGCCTCAAGGTGTGCGCGGGCGGTCAGGCTGCCCTGCGCCGGGATGTTGTCGGGAGGTACGGCGAACCCGAACCCGCTCCCTGTCGGCGCAGTCAGGATCACTTTGACGAGGGGGATCAGCAGCTTGTTGAGCGGTGTCTCGGTGCGGTCAGCGGTGAGGAAGTCCTGGAAGAAGCGGCGCTGCAACTGCTGCTGCACGGTGTCCGGGAACGCCGTGGCGTCGGCCAGGACCCCGAGCTTCTGCTGGTGCGCGAGCAGCACGAACACGCCGCGCAGGTAGTCGCGGCAGGACTGGTCGTCAGGGACTGACCACGGGAACAGGTCCCAGATCGGCCTGGGCCAGTGAACTTCTCCAGGTCGATCTTGTCGAAGTCGAAGTGGGTGTCGAGGTCGGGTGGCCGCAGGTAGGCCACGGTGCCGTTCCGCAGCGCGTCGGGATTCACGAGACATGCGTTGGCCTGCTCGTCCCCCGGACCGAGCTCGTCGAGCAGGCGGGCCCGCTCGCCGGGCGTCAGGAGGCGGACCATGCTGTCGAGGGCTGGGCGGGTCAGGTCATCGGCCAGGTCTCCGGCGAAGACGCAGCCGACGGCGTGCACCCCAAGGTCCGCCTGGGCCAGGCCTGCTCCTGTGTCCTGGTGCTGATGGGCGTGCGCACCGACGGCTCCAAGGAGCTGATCGCGCTGGCGGAGGGGCTGCGGGAGTCGACCGAGTCGTGGGCCGACCTGCTGCGCGACTGCCGTCGGCGCGGCATGCGCGATCCGGCGCTGGTGGTCGGGGACGGCGCGATGGGCCTGTGGAAGGCCCTCGCGGAGGTGTTTCCCGTTGCCCGGCATCAAAGGTGCTGGGTGCACAAAACCCGGAATGTCGCGAACGCCCTGCCGAAGTCCGCACAGCCGGGCGCGAAGAAGGCACTGCAGGAGATCTACAACGCCGAGGACCGCACCCACGCCGAGAAGGCCGTCAAGGCGTTCGAGAAGGCGTACGGCGCGAAATGGCCGAAGCCCGTGAAGAAGATCACCGACGAGGTCGACGAGCTGCTGGCGTTCTACGACTTCCCCGCCGAGCACTGGATCCACCTGCGGACCACCAACCCCATCGAGTCGACCTTCTCCACGGTGAAACTCCGTACGAAGGTCACCCGCGGCGCGGGCAGCCCGGCCGCCGCCCTGGCGATGGTGTTCAAGCTCGTCGAGTCCGCCCAGGCCCGCTGGCGCGCTGTGACCGCACCCCACCTCGTCGCCCTCGTCCGGGTCGGCGCCCGCTTCGAGAACGGTCACCTCGTCGAACGCCCCAAGGAACCCGTCGCAGCGTGACACACCTCAACCGACCCACAACTCTTGATGCGATGAAGGGGCGGGGCCTCCGCTCCTGTGGGTTGCCCGGGTAGGTCCCAGGTACTCACTCCGTCACGGCGAAGGAGGCCCCTGGTGAGCGAGTATGACGGACACCAATACGTCGGAATCGATCTGCACCGCAGGCGATCTGTGATCGTGCGTCAGACCGCGGACGGCGTGCAGCTGAGCGCGGTACGCATCCTCAACGACCCGGTGGCCCTCGGCCTGCAGATCCAACAGGCCGGAGACGCCCCAGACGTGGTACTGGAGGCCACCTACGGCTGGTACTGGGCGGTCGACGTACTGCAGGCAGCCGGAGCGGAGGTCCACTTTGCTCATCCCCTGGGCGTGAAGGGCTTTGCCTACCGGCGCGTGAAGAACGATGTCCGGGACGCCGCGGACCTGGCCGACCTGCTGCGTATGGGCCGGCTGCCGGAGTCCTGGATCGCCCCGCGCGAGGTCCGCGAGCTGCGGGAACTGGTCCGCTACCGGGCCAAGCTCGTGGCGCTGCGCTCCGGCCTGAAGGCCCAGGCGCACGCCGTGCTGGCCAAGGCCGACATCCTCATCCCCGCCTCCGTCCTGTTCGGGGTGGACGGCCGGGCCCGGCTGCAGCAGACTGCCCTGTCCGGCGCCTACGCCCAGCGTGTGACCTCGCTGCTGAAGCTGATCGACATCCTCGATGCGGAGGAGGCCCTCTTCAACGCCCGTATCGCCGAGCGGCTGCGCGGCCATGCCGGCTGCGGGGCCATACAGTGGCTGCCCGGCGTCGGAATCTGTCCTGGCCACCGTGCTGGTCGCCGAGTTCGGCGACGTGCGCCGGTTCGCCTCCGCCCACCGGCTGTGCTCCTGGGCCGGGCTGACCCCGCGCCACTACGAGTCCGACACCGTCGTCCGCCGCGGACACGTCACCAAGCAGGGCAGCAAGCTGGTCCGCTGGGCGGTCGTGGAGGCGATCCAGCGCAAGACCACCCCCAAGATCTCTGAAGACCGGGCCCGGATCGAAGCCCCCCGCGGCCGGAACATCGCGAAGATCGCCGCGGGCCGCAAACTGCTCACACTGGTCTACTACGGGCTGCGCGACGGGCACATCCGGGCCCTGGCCCGCCAGGCCACGTGAGCGGCTCGGACGCGGCAGGCGCGCGGTCGGGCAATTGTCTGACCCCCACACGGCGCGGTCGCGGTTTTGATTGACCCCGCCTGCCGCACGTCGTATCGCTTCATGGCCACACAACGCCGCGAAGGAATGACCGGCAGCCGAGAGACGGCCCTGCCCTTCCGCATCACGGGCTGGAGACCAGCGACGCCCACAACCGCACAGCGGCCACACGCACACCTCGTCGTCACCGCCCGGCGACCGCGAGCCGGTCAGTGCTGCCTGGAATCGTCAACTACCCTCAGAAACATAGCCCTTGACGACCCACGCCCCTTCAGGAATGACAGTTGCTCCGGACGTGGCAACGAGAGCCCAGTGAGCCGCTGCCGCTGGGGGCGGGCAGGACGCCCGCGCAGAGGTGGGAGCCCACCACCGAATTGGGAAGGCAGTCAATGCAGCCTGTCACGTGGGGAGGTGGCGGCTGCGCCGATCTGCTTGCCGACTTCCTCGTCGACTCGGTCAACGAGGATCATCGCCACATCGTCCGCCAAGTGACCCTCAGTGTGGCGGATCAATGCCTGGTGCAGTTCTTCCAGGAACTCCGGCGGCGTGGTGCTTGCACGTATTCCCTGCATGGTCTCCGGCAGGGCGAAGAAGTCGCTGTCGCGATTGCGGGCTTCGATCACGCCGTCGGTGTATAGCAGTAGACGGTCGCCGGGTAGGAACGGATAGCTCTCGGGCTTGGCGGGAGGGCCGGGGACGAGGTCTTCCAGGCCGAGAGGCGGCAGTGGCGAGGCGGGCATCAGGACCTGAACCCCGCCCTGGTGCAGCACCAGCGGAGGCGGATGGCCACGGTTGACCAGTTGCACCACCTGTTCGTCCGGCACCTGAGCCATGAGCGCGGTGGTGAATCCCTCCATCAGGACTTCCTGAGCGTACGCACCCGGCACGGCGGCCTCCCGTCGCAGCGCAGCCGCACAGTGGTTCATGACCTCCGGCAGCTCATCCTCATAGTGCACGGCCTCCCGAAACGCACCCAACGCCACCGCGACCGCGCGCACGGCAGGCAGCCCCTTGCCCCGGACGTCCCCCACGATCAGCCGGACGCCGTACCGCGTCTGCACAGCCTCATATAGATCACCGCCGATCTGTGCCCCCGTCTCAGCCGCGAGGCACAGGCTGGCCGCCCGCACCGGGCCCAGACGCTCGGGGACGGGCCGCAGTACGACCTCCTGAGCTACCGCGGCGATCCGGCGCACCTGGTCGAGCTCGCTCTGCCTGCGCGTACGCACGGCGTTACTCAGGGCGACACTGGCCACGGACACCACAAGCAGCCCCAGGAAGTTGCCGAAGACCAGCTGCGTACCCCACGCCTGGTTGTAGGTCGCGGTAGTCACGTTCACGCCAGAGCGACGGCTGCCGCGAAGAGGGTCCCTATCGGGCCCATCGTCAGCGCAGCCAGTGCCGGCGTTGTGGTGAGGGCAGGGCCGGTGACCAGATCGTGTGCGGGCGAGAGCTCGATACCCAGCACGCCCACCGCGATCGTGAAGGGCACACACTGCGCCAGTGTGAAGAGGACCCCACTGTGACTGCCCGCTCCTGGTCGAGGAGGCGAGCGGAAGAGCGATCGCATGGGTACAGCGTGCCTCGCTGAGGTTGAGTGCTCCACTCAACGCTCTTGTGGCCTCCAAGGAACCCGGAGAGCCGTGGCCTACTGGCCCGGTCTCATCCGTACACGTCATGCGGTATGCCGGTACTCGTGGAGGATGCCGCCGAGGCGGGCGAGCTGCTCCGCATCGGTGATCGGCGTGGGTAAGGGATGGAGCGCCTCGCGCGTTGGCGATGCCCTGGTGGGGCCGGTGGGAGTTGTAGAACCGTTCGAACTCGCCAGGGCATGGAGCAGGTGGTGCTGGTTCCAGATCAGCGTGCGGTCCAGGAGCTCGCGCTGGCAGGTCTGCACCCACCGTTCCGTGATCGCGTTCATGCGCGGTATCCGGACGCCCTCGCGGTCCTGGATCAGGAGCCGCGCCCGGCAGTCGGTGTCCTCCAAGTACCTGACGAGGCTCCCCGCGGCCTGCACCGTCCAAGAGGCGGTCGGGTGCGCGGTGGCGCCCAGGACCCGGATCCGTCGGCTGGTGTGCTCGATCACCGCGAACACGTACAGCCGCGCCCCGGACGCCGCACCCCTCGCAGCACTTCGCGCGGAAGCCGGTGCAGCAGCGCCGCCAGGAACGCCCGATCGCTTGGAGCGAACGCACCTTGTCCTTTCCGAGTTGACGCTCCAGCACCGTGATCTGATGACTCAGGGCCGGGATCTCGGCGTCGCGCCACAGATTCTCGAACTCGGTGAACGGATCCTTGTCCCGGTCGCTCATCGGCAGCAGGCGCAGCATCGCGAACGCGTTCGTCACACTCAGGTAGACGAGTCGCAGCAACACGGTCGGGCATCATGCCGCGATGATCGACAGCCGCGCGAGAGAGCCTCCAGTACAAGCGACCGCCGACGACAGCCGCGACACCCGGCACACCGACTCCCACCAGGACGGATGAGATATTCGGCACGCGCAACGCCTACGCGTCCCGCTCCGACGCGGACGGCCCGGAACCCGGCCGGACATGGTCTTGGCCGACAAGGCGTACTCGTCGCGCGCCATCCGCGGGCACCTGCGTGAGCGCGGTATCCGCGCGGTGATCCAACGCCCACCGAGCAGCTCCTTCCTACGCGAGGTCCAGCCTGGTGTGCACCAGCTGCGCGAAGTGGGTCAGGGTGCGGTCGCTGCTCATCAGCTCGGCGGCCGCCAGGCGGACGTCGAAGTGTTCGCCGGCGCGCACCATGAACTCGGTGCTCAGCAGCGAGTCGAGGCCGAAGTCGGTCACGGGTCGCGCGGGGTCCAGCTCCTCGGGATCGCTGTGCAGGACGGCGGCGAGCAGCCGGGTCAGGGTCTGGGTGATCGCGGCCCGGGCGTCGTCGGGTGTCATGGCGGCCAGTTCGCGCCGCAGCTCCGCCCGGCCTTCCGGGCTGGGGGCGGAGTCGGCCGGCACAAGGCCGGTGAAACGGGCGGTGGCCAGGGCGGGCAGAAGTCGGCGGGCGCGGCTCCAGCGGTAGCGGCCGATGCCCGCCACGTCGGTGCCCGGCTGGAGCAGGCCACCTGCGGTGGCGAGTGCCTCGGCGACGGTGAGGGGCTGGAAGCCCCGCTCGGCCATGGCATCGCCGATGGCGTGGCGGGCGACGTAGCCGGTCTCGCCGATCGGGCCGAAGGCGAGCGCGGTGGCCGGGCGTCCCTGGGCGTGGCGGGCGCGCGCCTGCGCCTCCAGATAGGCGTTGCCGGCCGCGTAGGGGGCTTGGCCGACGTTGCCGACGGCGGTGGCGATCGAGGAGTAGGTGAGGAACAGGTCCAGGTCGTGGTCCGCGGTGAGGCGGTGCAGCTGGACCGCGCCGTCGGCCTTGGGGGCGAGGACGGCGGTGAACCGGTCGCCGGTGAGTTCGGCCAGGGGCGCGTCGTCGAGGTGCATCGCGGCGTGTACGACGCCGCGCAGCCGGTGCCCGGTGGCGTCGACCGCGTCGATGACCCGGCGCAGCGCCGCCTCGTCGGTGGCGTCGGCTGCGTAGGCGGTGGCGCGCACGCCGCGCCGGGCCAGGTCCTCCAGGAGGGCCGGCGCCTCGGGAGTGGCCTGGCCGCGGCGGGAGACCAGCGCCAGGTACCGGGCCCCGTGGTCGGCCAGCCACTGTGCGGTGGCGGCACCGAAGCCGCTCAGCCCGCCGGTCACCAGGTAGGTGCCGTCGGCATCCAGTGCGTGGGCGTGGGGTGCGGGCTGGACGGTGACGGGTTCGTCCAGCGGGTTCTCGTCAACCTCGCTTCGGCCGCGGGCATCGACCCGGTCGTGGGCGTCGGCTTCGCCGAAGGAGACGACGACCTTGCCGATGTGCCGGGAGTGCTGGAGAACCTGGAAGGCCTCCTCCACCCGGGCGGCCGGGTAGACGGTGTGCGGCAGCGGCCGGTACACGCCGCGTTCGATGAGGGACACGACATCGGCGACCAGGCGGGGGCCGCGGCTCCGGTCCAGCGCCACATGGTCCAGGTTGAAGCCGATGAACGTCAGGCTGCGGTCGAAGGGACGCAACGACAGCGGGTTGTTGAGGAAGATGTCGCGTTTGCCCAGTTCGACGAAGCGGCCGTTGGGGCGCAGCAGGTCCAGTCCGTGGGCGATCGCCTCGCCGCTGAGAGAGTTGACGACGACGTCGACGCCCCGGCCTTCGGTGAGTTCGCGGACCCGCGGTACGAAGTCCAGGCTGCGCGAGTCGAGTACGTGCCAGGCACCGAGGCTGCGCAGCAGGTTCCGTTTGGTCTCGCTTCCGGCGGTGGCGATGACGCGGGCGCCCTGCGCGTGCGCGCACTGCAGGGCGGCCAGGCCCACCGCGCCGGCGCCGCCGTGCACGAGCACTGTCTCGCCGGAAGCCACGCGCGCCTGGTCGACCAGGGCGTGGTGGACCGTCAGGAACGCGACGGGGAAGGTCGCCGCCTCGGCGTAGCTCATGCCGTCGGGGATCTTGAACAGGCCGTGGTCGTAGGTGACACCGTGGGAGGCGAGGGCCGCGGGAGCGAGGCCGCAGACCCGGTCGCCGACCGCGAAGTCACGCACTCCGGGTCCGACGGCGCAGACGATGCCGGCACCGTCCGTGCCCAGTCCGCGGCCGAGCGGGCTGTCCTCCACGGCTTCGGGCGGCAGCAGGCCGTTGGCGCGCATGGGGTCGCGGTAGTTCAGCGCCACCGCGCGCATCTCGACGGCGACTTCACCGGGACCGGGCTGCGGGAGAGGTGTCTCCCGCCAGACCAGGCGCCGGGCGGGGCCGGGGTCGCGGGCGTCGAGGGTGAAAGGCACGCCGGTGAGGATGGCGGGTGGTTCGTCGGCCGGGTGCTCGACGTGCAGGGGGGTGAAGCGGCCGGCCGGTGTGAGGACGACCTCGTCCTCGACGGCGCCCGCGTTCTCGTCCGGGGTATGGCCCGCGGTGAGCAGTTCGGCGGCCAGGCGGCGGGCGTCGGCGGCCGGGTCCGCCGTGCGGTCGAGGGAGACGCGCCGCAGTCCCAGGCCGGGCTGTTCGTTGGCCAGGGTGCGAGCGGCACCCCAGACGGCCGCGTCCTCGGGGTGCGTCGGGCGTTCCGGGGCGGGGAACAGGCCGGTGGGGCGTGTCACCAGCCACACCTGTGGGCCCTGGTCCTTGGGCAGGGTCCGGCAGGCGGCGGCGAGAGTGCGCAGGACGGCCGCGCGGTGCGTGGTCCGGGCCACGAGCTGCTCCGGGTCGGGCTCGGCCAGGAGCAGGACGATGCGCGGCGCGGCCTCGGCGGTCAGTGAAGCCGTCCATGCCTCGACGTCGGTGGCGACGGGCAGGACCGTCGCCGGGCCCAGCAGTTCGGCCAGTTCCCGGGCGGTCGGGGTCTCGGCGTCGGTCTCCGTGGCGACGAGCCAGACCGCGTCCGGCGGTGGCGGGGGAAGGGCGGGCGTGTCCGCCGTATCCCCGGGCGCGGCGGCGACCAGAACCGAGCGGTCGTCGGACCCCGTCTGCCAGGGGCTGGTGAAGCCGCACCGCTCCAGCAGTGGCGTCCACCCGTCGCGGGGCAACAGCCGTGTGGTGGGACGCAGGGCCCGGTCACTGCGTTTCCACAAAGACTCCAGGCCGCCCAGCAGCAGGGCGTCGAGCCGATCGTGGTGCCGCTCGGTGGCCAGCAGGTGGCCGCCCGGGGCGAGGAGCGAGCGTACGTGTCCCAGCGCGGCGGCGAGGTCGGCCGTGGCGTGCAGGGCGTCGCCGGCGAGGACCAGGTCGAAGCCGCCCGGCGGGAAGCCCTGGACAACAGGGTCGGCGTCCAGGTCGAGGGTGCGGTAGTCGATGAAGTGGCAGGCGGCGAAGCGGTGCCGGGCGCGGGCGAAGGAGGCGTTGGAGGGGGCCGTGCAGGTGTAGTGGGTGCGGTCGGGCGGGAGCAGCGGGAGCACGGCGGCGGTCAGGGCCGTGGTGGTCGCGCCCACTTCGAGGACGCGCAGCGGGCGGTCGGCGGGCCAGTCGCGGACGATCCGGTCGAGCAGCGCCTGCACCACCCGGTGGGTGAAGCGGTGAGCGGGCGCGGTCTCCTGCCACTGTTCGAGGAAGCTCTCGCCGACGGGCAGCAGGTCGCGCGGGTCGACGGTGCCGCGCAGCACCTCGGGCAGCTGCCGTAGCTGGCTGTTCATCAGCACCGCTGCCGGGCCGAAGCGGGGATGGTCCTCCAGCAGAGTCCGCAGAGCCGCCTCGGGGCATGCGGTGACGTCGAGCAGCCGCCAGGCCTGCCCGTCGGCCTCGGCCAGTTGCTGTTCGGCCAGCAGGGGCAGCATCAGACGGACCAGCCTGCGGTGCCGCGGCGCGAGGCCCTGACCGACCAGGTCGGGCATGGTGAAGGGCTCGCCCGGGTGGGACAGCAGGCCGCGCAGGGCTGCGGCCCAGCAGTACGCGCCGGCTCGTTCGGCGGCGGCCGTGAACCGTGCGTGACCGCTGTCGTCCAGTTCGGTGCGGGCGGCGGTGATGCGCGCCCGGGCGGCGTCCGCCACCTCGGCCGGTGCGGGCAGCGGGGAGGGCGGGGCGGGCATCGTGGGGTGCGGGGCCGCGCGCAGGACGGTGCGCTGGACGGTCAGCGGGGCGTGGTCGGTGAGGCGGACGCGCCGGGTGCGGCACTTCTCGATCTCGGCGGTGACGGTGCCGTCGAGGTCCGCGTACGTGATGTCCCAGCAGATCTCGTTGGCGCTGCGGCTGCGGCGCCGCAGGTGGACAACGCCCTCCGACGCCGGGGTGCGCCACACGCGTACCGTTCCGAAGGCCGAGGGCAGGTAGCCGGCGGCTTCCCGGGTCGGCTGGTCGGCCAGGGCGACGGTGGCCTGCAAGGGGCCGTCCAGCAGCACAGGGTGGACCGTGTGGGCATCGGACGGGTGCTCGAGCCGGTACCACGCGAGCAGTTCGCCCTCGCCGAGGTCCAGGCTCCGCAGGACCTGGAACGCCGGACCGAGCTGTACCCCGAGGCGGTGGCAGTGCTCGTAGTAGTCCGGGCCGGTGAGGGTGCGGGAGCAGCGGGCCCTGACCGCGGCGATGTCCAGCGGACCGGGGGCGGTGCTCAGCCGGGTGCGCACCTGGGCGCGGACGACCGGCTGGATCTCGGCGCCCCGCGTGTCGCGTGTGCTGATGGTCAGTGTGCCGTCCGACGGGACCACGGCGGTCTGCAGCGCGGCTCCGGCCGGGTCCGGCCACTCGATCGGGAACGGGCGGGACAGGTCCAGGTGCCGCACCTCCACGGGGCGGCCCAGCGCCCGCTGCCCGGCCGTCAGGGCCATGTCCGCGTACGCGGCGGCGGGCATCAGGACGCTGCCGCCGATCCGGTGGTCGCCCAGCCAGGGCACGAGCTGTGGCTCGACGGTGCCGTGCCACAGAGGGTGGGGGGCGGGCAGGCGTTCGCCGAGCAGGGGGTGGTCCAGCACTCCGGAACCGCTGGTGTGCATGACGAGATCCTGTGCGGTGCCGTGCCAGTGCCGGTCGCGCTGCCAGGGGTAGGCGGGCAGGTCCACGACCCGGCCGGGGTGCGGGAAGTGCGCCTGCCAGTCCACCTCGGCACCGGCCGCGAGCAGGGCGGCGACCGCGGCCGTGGCCTCGTGCGGCCCGTCCCCGTCCCGGCGCAGCGTCGGCACGTACGCCAGGCCGGTGCGGCGCAGGTAGGGGCGCAGGACCGGGTGCGGGCCGATCTCCACGACGATGCCGATGCCCTCTTCCGCGAGGTGACCCATGGCCTCGGCGAAACGGACCGGCTCGCGCACGTTGCGCCACCAGTACGCCGCGTCGAGTTCCCGTCCGGTCAGCGGGGTTGCCGTGACGGTGGAGACGAACGGCACCCGTGCCTCGACGGGGGCCAGACCGGCGAGGGCGGCGCACAGGGGCTCCTCGATGGGGTCCATGGCGCGGCTGTGGAAGGCGTAGTCCAGATCCAGTTCGCGGAAGAAGACGTCGCGGGCGGTCAGTTCGGCACCGAGTGCGGCCAGCGCGTCGGGGTCGCCGGCCACCGTGACGTCCCGGTCGCTGTTGATTCCGGCGATCTCCAACGCCCCGCCGAAGCGGGCCAGTTCCTCGCGGGCGGCGGCCTCGGCCAGGCCGACGGCGGCCATGCGTCCGCGGCCCGCAGTGGCGGCCTGGGTGCGGCTGCGGTGGGCGAGCACCAGCGCCGCCTGCTCCAGGGGCAGCGCTCCGGCCGTGTACGCGGCGGCCACCTCTCCGACGCTGTGCCCGGCGACCGCACGCGGGCTCAGCCCTTGGGAGGCCAGCAGGGCGGTGAGGCCCACCTGGACGGCGAACAGCACCGGCTGGGCGATCTCCGTACGCGCCCAGCGTGCCGCGGTGGGACGCTCCAGCTCCTTGGCCACGGACCAGCCCAGATGCGGGGCCAGCGCGGCGTCCGCCTCCTCGACGGCGGCGCGGAAGACGGCCTCATTCGTCATCAGGCCGACGGCCATCCCGGGCCACTGGGAGGCGTTGCCGGAGTAGACGAACGCCACGGCGCCCCGCCCTGCCTTGCGGGTCACGGCCCCGTGGGAGGGCGCGTCGGTGAACAGGCCCTCCAACCGGTCCGCTGCCTGCCGCGGATCGGCGGCCAGCACGGCGGCGCGGTGCGGGTGGGCGCTGCGTCGCAGCGTGCTGGTGCTGGCCAGGTCGTAGAACTCCTCCGGTGCCGCTGCGCGCAGCCGCTCGGCCATCCGCGCGCTCAACTGCCGGAGCGCCTTGGGCGACCGCGCGGAGACCACCACCGGCACCGGCCTGCCCGTGGGCGTCGACTCCTTCGGCATCGCAGGTGGTGGTACGACGATGGCGTGGGCGTTGGCGCCTCCGAAACCGAAGGAGTTCACCCCGACCGCGGCCCGTTCCGAGCGGGGCAACTCCACGGGCGTCACGGTGGGTGCCAGACCGAGCGCGTCGAAGTCGATGGCCGGGTTGAGCGGCAGGGCGTGCAAAGACGCCGGTGCGGTCCGGTGGCGGAGCACCAGCATCGCCTTGAGCAGACCGGCCATGCCGGCCGCGGGCTCCAGGTGGCCCAGGTTGGACTTCACGGAGCCGACGGGCAGTGGGCCATCGGCGCGCCGCGCGCCGATGGCCCGGCCGATGGCCCGGGCCTCGGCGGGGTCGCCGACCGGCGTGCCGGTGCCGTGCGCCTCGAAGTAGACCAGGTCGTCCGGCCCGATCCCGGCCTCCTGGCACACCGCGTGCAGCAGGGCCTCCTGAGCCTGTGAACTGGGCAGTGTCATGCCGGTGGTGCGGCCGTCGGAGTTGCTGCCGGTGCCGGCGAGGACGGCGTGGATCCGGTCGCCGTCGGCCACCGCGTCCACCAGCCGCTTCAGCACCAGCACCGCACCGCCCTCGGCCCGCACGAAGCCGTCGGCGCCGACGGAGAAGGCCGCGCACCGCCCGCGCCGCGACAGCATGCCCGCGTAGGAGAAACCGGCGTACGAGTACGGGTTCGCGAGCACGTTGACCCCGCCTGCCAGCGCCACGCGGCTGGTGCCCTCCCGCAGGGTGCGGCAGGCGCGGTCCAGTGCCACCAGGGACGAGGAGCAGGCCGTGTCGACGGCCATGCTGGGGCCGCGCAGGTCAAAGGCGTACGACAGGCGGTTCGCCGCGATGCACAGGGTGGCACCGGGCATGGTGTGCGGGCTGGTGTGGTCCTCCATCAACGTCAGGACGGTGCCGTAGGCCGGGTCGGAGATCCCCACGTACACGCAGGTGTCGGACCCGGCGAGCGCCTCGGCTGGGACGGCGGCGTCGTCCAGCGCCTCGGCCGCCATCTCCAGCAGCAGCCGCTGCTGCGGATCGAGGTGGGCCGCTTCCTTGGGCGAGATGCCGAAGTACGCGGCGTCGAAGGACGCGATGTCGTCGAGGAAGCCCCCGGCGGCGGTGTAGCTGCGGCCCGGGCGGACCGCCCCCGGATCGACGAACCGTTCCTTGGGAAACCGGTCCGGCGGCATCTCCCCGACGAGGTCACGCCCCTCCCGCAGGGCTGCCCACAACCCGTCCAGGTCGGTGATGCCGCCCGGCAGTCGGCAGCCCACGCCCACCACCGCCACTGACCGGTCGTCCCGTCCCACAGCCATGACCTGCCCCCCTGCTTGTCCGGTTCGAGCGGAAGGACACTGCCCTGACGGCCCGGTGACCAAGGCCCCTTTCACCCGTTGGTGTGGCCCTTGCCCGGCAAACGAGTGAACTAGGGGTCACGGTGCGTGACCGGCCGCTACGGTGGCGCGGTGCTCGAAGCCCCGCGTGCCCGCTTGACAGCAACCGCCGTCCACCTGCCGTCCCGCTACCGGACCATGGAGGAGATCCGGGCCGGGATCGCCGCCGCCGGAAGTCCCTACGTACCGCCGCCCGGACTGCTCGAGGACATCACCGGCGTGCGCGGCGTGCACACCCGCGAGGAGGGGGTGTGCGCCTCGGATCTCGCGGCATCGGCCGCCCGCAAGGCTCTCGCGGACGCCGGCGTGACCATCGGCGAGGTGGGCCTGCTGCTTTTTGCCGCCACCAGCCAGGACATGATCGAACCGTCGACCTCGCACCTCGTGGCCGCGAAACTCGGCGCCACCTGCCCGGTGTTCGACGTGACGAACGCCTGCAACAGCGTCCTCAACGCGATGGAGGTGGCCGGCGCGTTCATCGCGACCCGCCGGTACCGCTCGGTGCTCATCGCCTGCGGCGAGGTGGGCTCCATGGTCACGCGCTGGCACGTCCCCGACCACGAGGCCCTGCTGCGGGCCATGCCCGGCTACACCGTCTCCGACGCCGGCGCCGCCATGCTGCTCACCGCCGGGCCCGCCGGGGACAGCGATCCCGGAATGCTCACGCTGCGGTTCGCCGCGGACTCCACCGCCTGGAGCGCCTGCACCGTGAGTGGTGGCGGCTCCATGCACCCGCGGGCGTTCGACGACGAGCACCTGACCATCCGATTGAACGGTGACCTGCTGCGTACGACCGCGGTCGAGGGTCTGCAGTTCCTCCAGCAGGCAGCGGAACGGGAGTTGGACGCGGTCCGCTCCAGCGCCTTCATCGCCTTCCATCAGATCGGCATGCCTCAGTACCAGGAGATGGTCGACAAGCTCCCCCTGCCTGCCGACCGGTGCATGCCCGCCGTGGCCGAGCACGGCAACTGCGCCGCGGCCTCCCTGCCCCTGCAACTGGTCAAGGCGCAGGAGGCCGACCGCATCGAGCCGGGCGACACCGTGGCGATGCTCGGCCTGGCCAGCGGCATGAGCTTCGGCCTGGCGCTGGTCCGCTGGTGACCGCCGAGAGCCGGCGCACGGACGCCGCCACGCGCTCTTCCCTCCTCCAACAGCTGCTCCCCGGCTACCCCGCTCGCGAGCACTGGCGGCTCGTGCCGGCGACCCGCCAGCACTATCTCGACGTCGGCACGGGCGAACCGCTGCTGTTCCTGCACGGCAATCCGACCTGGAGTTACGCCTGGCGCAAGCTGCTTCCCACACTGGCCCCGCACGCACGATGCCTGGCCCCGGACCTGCCCGGCCTCGGTCTGTCCCAGCCCATGGAGCTGCCGTCCGACCCGACGGCCCGCTACCTGTACCAACTGGACCACCTGGACGCCCTCTACCACCACCTGGTCCACAACGAGGGGGTGCCGCCGAGCGGTTGGACGTTCGCCGTGCACGACTGGGGCGGCCCGCTCGGCGTCGCCTGGCTCCTGCGCAACCCGGGCGTCGTCTCCCGTCTGGTGGTCCTCAACACCATCGCCTTTCCCTGGCCCGACGGCTACCGGCTGCCGATCTATCTGCGCTGGATCAGGGACCACCGGCCGGTGGCCGCCATGGTCCACGCCACCAACGCCTTCGCCCGGGCCGCGGTCCGCCTCGGCGTCACCCACCGGCTCAGCCCCGCCGAGCGGCGCGCCTACCTGCTGCCCCATGCCCGCCGGGACAACCGCCGGGCGATCACGGAGTTCGTCCGAGCCATCCCCCGGAACCCCGCCGATGAGGCCTGGCGCCTGCTCACACCGCCTGACGGGGCCGACAGCCTCGGACGGCTGCCGATGCTCATCGGCTGGGGCATGCGGGATCCGGTCTTCACGCCGCTGATCCTCGCCGAGTGGACCCGCCGCCACCCGCACGCCGTCGTCCACCGCTACCCGCGCGCCGGCCACCTGGTGATGGACGACGCCGGGGACGAACTCGGCGTGCACATCCGCGACTTCCTGCGAGGACAGCGATGACCGCCGCACCCGACAGCATCTTCACCCGCCTGGCCGGGCTGACCGAGCACGCGCGGGCCACCGTACTCGTGCGCTGCACCGGCGCCGTGTCCGCACAGGACGTGACGGCGGCACAGTTGCTGGACGGCTGCCGCCGCACCGCCGACGACCTCCGTGCCGCCGGAGTACAGCGCGGCGACAAGGCCGTGGTGATGACGCGGGACGCCTACCAACTCGTCGCGGCCGTATACGCGTTGACGTCGCTCGGTGCCGTCCCCGTGCTGATCGAGCCGCGCGCGGAAGTGCGTCGCTGCCTGAACGAGATCGCCCCCGGCGTCTTCATCGGGGAGCCGCTGGCCCATGTGGCGCGCCGGGCGCTGGGCTGGGGTCGCGGCCATGTCCGTACGGCCCTGGTGACCGGCCGCGCCTTCCCCGGGCAGGGGGAACTCCTGGGGCGAAGCCTGCCGTTGGCGGTGCCGGACGGCAGGGGCCCGGCGCCGCGCGTCCCGGAACCCCGGCCCGAGGACCTGGCGATGATCGCCTTCACCTCCGGCTCCACCGGGCAGCCCAAGGGCGTGGAGTACCGCTACACCACCCTGGCCGGACAGCTCACCACCCTGGACGCCGTGCTCCGCCCCCGGGCCGGAGACGTCCTGCTCTCCTGCTTCCTGCCGTTCGCCGCACTGGGCCCGCTGCTCGGCCTCACGACCGTCGCCCCGCGGGTCGACCACCTGGCCCCGGCCCGCACGCCCCCGGGCCACCTCGTCGGCCCCCTTCTGCGCCACCGGGCGAACATCGTCCTCGGCTCACCGGCGGTCCTCGGCCTGATCGCGGGCCACTGCGCCCGCCACGGCCTGACGCTGCCCTCGGTCCGCCGCGTGCTGTCCTTCGGCGCGCCGTTGCGCCCGCGGCTCGCCGAGGTCCTGGCGAAGGCGCTGCCGGCCGAGGCGCAGATCCTCAGTGTCTACGGCGCCACCGAGTGCCTGCCCACCGCAGCCATCGACGCCGACGATCTGCGCTCACTGCGCATCCAGCCGCCCCCGGGCCACTTGGGCACCTGCCTGGGCCGGCCCCTGCCCGGCGTCGGGGCACGCATCCTGGACGCGGACGACACCGGCCTGGGGGAGATCGCCGTCGCGGGGCCCGTGGTCAGCCCGGCCTATCACGCACGCCCCGACGCCACTGCCACGGCCAAGACGGTCACCGACGGCACACTGTGGCACCGCACCGGCGACCTGGGACGCCTCGACGACGAAGGCCGCCTCTGGTACCTCGGCCGCAAGGCCCACCTCGTCACCGGCGAAGGCTTCACCCTCACCACCGAGGACGTCGAGGCCGCGGCCGACACCGCCCGGGGTGTCCGTCGCACGGCCCTGGTCGGCGTCGGCCCCGCCGGACGGCAGCGGGCGGTGCTCTGTGTCGAGCCCGAGCGCGGCGCACGCAGGGACGCGGTCCTGGACGCGTTGCGCGCCGCGCTCGGCGACCACCGGTACGGCCGCCGTATCGGCACCGTGCTGTTCCACCCGCGCTTCCCGACCGACATCCGCCACAACTCCAAAATCGACCGCGCCCGGCTCGCCGCCCAGGCCGCCAAGTACGTGACAGGAGGCCTGCGTTGAGGGTCCTGGTCACGGGCGGGAGCGGCTTCCTGGGGCAGGAGATCTGCCGCCGGCTCGTCGCCCGCGGCACCACGGTCTCCTCCCTCGGCCGCCGGCCGAGCCTTGCCCTGGAGAGCCTCGGCGTCCGGCAGCACTTGGGAGACCTCGCCGATCCGGCCGCCGTCTCCCGTGCGCTCGCCGGCTGCGACGCCGTCATCCACAACGCCGCCCTCGCCGGTGTCAGCGGCCCGCTCACGCCGTACTGGAGAACCAACGTCCTCGGCACCCGCAACGTCATCGACCAGTGCCGTGCTCACGGGGTCGGCACCCTCGTCCACACCTCGACCGCAAGTGTCGTCTTCCGGCCCGGCGGCCTGGAGAACGCCGACGAGCGCTGCCCCTACCCCCGTCGGCACCTGGCCGCCTACCCCCGCACCAAGGCACACGCGGAAGCCCTCGTCCTGGCCGCCGACAGCCCCGGCCTGGCCACCGTCTCCCTGCGCCCCCACATCATCTGGGGCCCCGGTGACCCACACTTCGCCCCGGCCCTGGTACGCGCCGTGCGCGCGGGCCGGACGGTGATGCCCGGCGACGGCACGAACCTCGTCGACACCACCCACCTGCACACCGCCGCCCACGCCCACCTGCTGGCCCTGGACCGACTCCGGGAGGGCCGGCCCATCGGGGGCCGCGCCTACTTCATCACCCAGGACGATCCCCGCCCCCTGCGCGAGATCACCGCCCGCTTCCTGCACGCGGCCGGGCTGCGGGCCACGTGGTGCGCCATCCCGCGCCCGCTGGCCCACGCCGCCGCGACGACCTGCGAGACGGTCCTACGACTGACCGGCCTCACCCGCACCCACACGCTCAGCCGCTTCCTCGTCGCCGAGCTGGTGCATCCCCACTGGTTCAGTGTCGAAGCCGCCCGCCGTGACCTGCTGTTCAAGCCGCCGATCACCTTCGATGAAGGCATCACCGCACTGTCGGACGCGCGTTGACGAGGGGCTTCAGCGGTCGGAACGCCGTCGTGCAGGGGCTCGGGCCGCCAAAGCCTCCAGCAGCAGCTCCACCGCCTCGGCTACGCGCTGGTCGGGGCGCTGGGCGGCGGTGATCACCGCTTCGTGCTGCCGGGCCGGCAGCACGCGCAGGACGGCGGAGGGCCTGACCGGGGCGGCGCGCCGCCGTGCTCCTCCTGCCACTGCTTCAGAGCCTTCCTGCCCGCGTTGGTCATCCGGTGCTCGCCCTGGCAGTCCTCGTGCGGGACGACCAGGCCGTCGGCCCGAAGGCGGGCCATCGCCGCAGGGTGGCCGGTGACGATGCCGTCCTCGTTGGTGGCGAGGATCTCGGCGCCGGTGGGGCTCAAGGTGATCAGCTGTGCTCTTTCGTTTTCAGGTGGCGAGCCGCGTCCGTGCGCCTCGCCACCGGGGCGGGGTCAGGTCGGCCAAGGAGCGAGCAGCGTCCGGGCATTCGCCTCGTCGCGCTGCTGGTCGATGGCCTCGGCGGTCTTGATCCGGTCGGCGTGCCGGCCATCTGCGGTGTGGCCGCTGGGACGTCGGCAGCGTTGGCCCGCCTCTGCCCGGCAGTGAGGGCCGCGGCCTGGGGCTGCGTCACCCCCCTGCGTGAACTTCTGTGGGAGCGACTGAGTCGCCACGATGTTGAACGAGCCGCCGCCCTCGCTCGGCAAGCGTGCGACGCAGGCCACGCGTTCGTTGTCCACGGGATGTGCGATGACGAGCATGAGGAGTTCCGCACGAGCGTGCTGCGCGAGGCCACGCGCCCGCTGGATGACGTGGCAGAAGTGGCCCCTGAGCCGGAAATGACTGCCCTACGGCCACGGCCGCGCCCCGAACGCGCGCGGCGTCCTTCGACTGGCAGCCGCATGCCTCGCGTGATCGCGACGGTGAAGCAGCGGGAGTCGGGCATAGCGGTCACCACCGCGGTGAGCGGCTGTTCGTGGACCGGCCGCGTATCGACCTTCAGGCCACGTATGACGATGGCTGTGCGGCACGCCGAAGATGAAACAGCCCCACTTGATGGACGCTTGCCCACCCGCGTCAGGTGGGGCACACCGGGCCGGTGTCCGGGCGCGTCAGACAGGTGGAGCGTTCCTGTGGTGTCAGGTCGCGGTGGAGGGCGCGGCAGATCTTGCCGACCGCCTCCGAGCGCTGCGGGAGAGCGATGTTCCACCACAGGACGGAGCCGTCGTTCGTCCCGGCGGCGATCATCCGGCCGTCCCGGCTGAACGCGAGGGAGGACAGCCCGCCGGCGGCGCCGGTGAGGCAGAGCGCGTTCGGTGCCGGTGGCCATGTCCCACAGCCATACGGTGTGGTCGTTGCCGCCGCTGACCAGGGTCCGGCCGTCCGGGCTGAACGCTACGGACGTCACGGAACTGTCGTGGCCCTTGAGCGTTTTCCGCACGGTCCTGTCTGCCGTGTTCCACAAGGTGATGCTGCCGTCCGACCCGGTGTACGCGACGGTGCGGGAGTCCGGGCTGAAGGCCGCCGCCTTGCCCGGACGCCCGCTCGGGCCGGCGGACGAGGTGCGGACCTCACCGGTGCCGGCGTCCCACTGCCACAGCACGTTGTCGTAGTCCCCGGCGATCAGGGTGCTGCCCCGAGGGCCGTACGCCACGGACAGGGTGGCGTCCTCGGGGCCGGCAAACGTGCGGAGCGGCGTTCGTCCGTCGACGTCCTACAGGCGCACCGGGCTGCTCGTGGCGATGGTCCGGCCGTCGGGCGAGAACGCCATGTCCGTGATGAGTCCGCTGCCAGTGAGTACCGCCTTCTCCGCCCGGTGGGGGGATCCCAGAGCTGAACGCCGGGACCTGCATCTGCTCCTTCTTCTTCGTGTCCACGCTGATCACCGGGTCCCCGGCGTCCAGGAACTGGCTCACCTCGGCGTTGAGGTGCCGGAACTGGGCGTCGCGGTCCCGGTGCGAGCTGCCCGCCAGGACCCTGGCGTTGCCGCACAGGCTGAACCCGCCTCCTTCAGCAGCGCGGCGATCGTGTCCCGTCCCGCTGCGCGTCCCTGGGCGGCGAGTTCGTCCGCCAGATTGCGCAGTGACTTCGTGGTCCAGGTCAGCGGCCCTATCGGATCGCCTTGCATGCTGTCCTCGACCAGGGACAGCAGCGCGGCGCGCAGCCCCCGGTCCTTCTCGGCCGTGGCCGGGCGGGCCCCCGCCGGGGCGGCGTACCCGGCTGTCCGGCTCGGCCCCCTCCCCCAGGTCGGCCAGTCCCCGGCTGACACAGCCCTTCGAGACCCCGGCCGCCGAGGCTACGGCGGCGATCCCGCCGTGCCCGAGCTGCCGGGCGTCCGCGCCGTACAGCAACCGGCGCTGACGCTCGTTCAGATGCGGGATCACCGCTTCGAACTTCGCCCGCAACGGACCGATCAACTCATCGAAACGCCCTGTACCACGGCAACGAGCCCAAGCCCCGGAAGCAGCCCATAGATTCCCGACGAGCCCCATGCGCCTTCGATCGCGGCGGTCACGATCGGCCGGCCCTTCGCGAATGCCCGGTCGTGGCGGAGGAACCCCGCCGTGTCCCTCAGCCGGTGGTGTCGGCCTTGGCTTCGCAGCAGCACGTCCCGCGCGGTTGGGTCGAAGGTGCGCCGACGGCGTTCCGGGCGGTTCGGGATGGGCTGGCGGTGGCGGCCGATGGGCGGCAGCCTCGGACGACGGCCTCCAGGGAGATACGCCAGTGGTGGTCGGCCTGTTCGCCCTCCCCCAGGGCGCCGCGTAGTTCCAGGCTCGCCAGGCCGTGGACCAGGGCGTTGAGATGGACCGCGATGTCGTACGGGTCGGCCGGGGCGAATCGGCCGGCCTCCATGCAGCGGGCGACGGCGCGGGTCAGGGTTTCGAACGTGCCCTGGATCTGGGCCAGGTCCGCCTCCTCGGGCCGGAAGTCCGCCACGGGTCGGCCGAACATCAGCTCGTACAGCTGCGGATTGGCGCGCGCGGCGGCCCGGTAGGCGTGTCCGAGCGCCTTCAGGTCGGCCTCGGGGTCGCCGTCGGTGGGCACACTGGCAAATTCGTCGGTCAGTCGGGCGAACCCCTCCAAGAACATTGCTCGCAGCAGGCTCGCCTTGTCGCCGAAGAGGTTGTACACGGCGGTTGTCGACGTGCCCACCTCCTGCGCGACGCGCCTGGTGCTCAAGGCTTGCGGGCCCTCTTCGGCGAGCAGGCGACCGGCGGCGTCCAGCAGATCTCGGCGGAGTTCGTCGTAATCGCGCGTGCGTGGTCGTCCCATGTTGACAAGGGTAACACAACGCTGTTTCATAACAATGTAACTAAATGCTTCCCTCCCTGGGCAGGCCATGGGCCGGGGAGGACAACCTCAGGAGTCCCCATGTCCGCTGGATCCGATCTGCACGTCGTCCTCGGTGCCGGTGGCGCCGTCGGCAGCACCGTTGTCAAGGAACTCGCCGTGCGGGGGCACCGTGTGCGTGCGGTCAACCGCAGTGGCCGGCTCACCGTGCCGGACGGCGTGGAGGTCATGCGAAGCGACATCACCTCGGCCGACGGAGCCGTATCGGCGTGCGCCGACGCCTCCGTCGTATACCACTGCGCCGCGCCGGCCTACGACCGATGGGTGAACGAGTTCGCCGCGATGACCGAGGCGATCCGCAAGGGCGCGGCGGCCGCGGGAGCCAAGCTGGTGTTCGCGGACAACCTGTACATGTACGGGCCAGTGACCACGCCCATGACCGAGAGCATGCCCTACGCCGCGCGCAACCCGAAGGGCCGCGTCCGCGCCGAGATGGCGCGCTCGCTTCTGGCGGCCCACCACGCGGGCGAACTGCGCGTCACGCTGGGCCGGGCGTCTGACTACTACGGTCCCGGCGGCGTGAACAGCACTGCGGGCGCGACCGTGTTCGCTGCAGCCCTGCAAGGCAAGATCGCGCGCTGGGTGGGACCCCTCGACCAGCCGCACTCGCTCAGCTACCTGCCCGACTTCGCCAAGGGCCTGGTGACCCTTGGCGGCGACGCGCGGGCGGACGGCCTGGCCTGGCACATCCCCGCGGCAGAACCCCTGACGGGGCGCCAGTTCCTGGACCTGGTGTTCGCGGAACTGGGCCGCCCCGAGAAGTCTGCCGCCCTCGGCCGCACCATGCAGCGCACCCTCGGCCTGGTGAACCCGACCGTCCGCGCCCTCGGCGAGACCTGGTACCAGCGCGACCGCCCCTTCGTGACCGACGCCGCCAAGTTCACCGACACCTTCGGCCCACTCCCCACCACGCCCCACCCGCAGGCCATCGCCACCACCCTCGCCTGGTTCCGGACCACCCTGAACTGAGCTGCACCCCGTTTCGTGGAGTCCCGCGGAGTGTCCCGAGTTGGGTGGAGCCGACGGACTGTCCCGGCCGGAACACCCCGGTCGACCTCGATCGTCAGCCCGTTCTCGTTGACGAGTGAGAACTTGCCGTCGGTGAGCACGTCGCCGGCGGCGAACTCCAGGCGGGACCGGATCGCTTCGACGTGCCGCTCCACGTCGTCGTACAGCAGCTCGATCAGCCGGTCCTGGTCGGCGCCGCGCGAGGCTTCGAGGAGGAGCTGTTCCTGCTCGCCGATCAGCAGCTTCTGGCCGAGCGGGGGCAGCATGCCCTCGCGGGTGGTCTCCCATGCCGCGCGGGTGGCGAACGGCACGCTCGCGTCGTAGGCGCGGTACTTGGCGGCGTTGACGTAGCGGCCGTTGTCGCGCACCCGCCACTTGACGTCCTGGACTTCCAGCGTGGGGAAGATCCCGTTGGCGCTGGTGAGGAGGAAGTCCGCAGGCGTGGGGATGGCGCGGGCGAACGCGGTGAGGTCGCGGGCGGTAACACCGTCGATGAGATCCTGAATCGTCACTGGCCGGCCCCCTCACACAAACCGGATCTGGGCGCCCGTGGAGGACGGGGTCACCGTGGACGGATCGATGCCGCCGGGTACCGCCCACGCCTTGACGACGCCGTGCCACAGCAGCGCCGCCGGAACCCGCGTGGCGGTGGGCGCGAGCAGCGCCTCGGCGAAGGTGACCCCGGCCAGTTCCTGGCGGGCGTCAGCAGCTGCCTCGTCGTACGACCCGTAGAGGCCGGACACGCTGATCTTGCCGATGGGGACGCCGGACAGGACCCGGCTGTAGGGCCGGTGCGGGTCGGCCGACGCCACCCAGTGGGTGTCCTTGGTGAACGTCGAGATGTCGAGGGTGATGGTCTCGGTCTGGTCGGTGCCGTGCAGCGAGGCGAGCCAGGCCCGGTCAGCGGTGTACGACCGCGACGAAGCGATCGGCTGAAGGGTCACAGCCAGTCCTCCCATGGACGAGCAGCGAAGGGGGTTCGCGCACTCACCGGGCTGGTGGTGCCGTCCATGGAAGGAAGGGTTGGGGCGTGGTCCCCAGTCCGGCCTTGTCCCGCCGGTGGGATGGCAGTGCGGGTCAGTCGGAGGTGACGTAGCCGCGCCTGCGGGCCATCTCCAGCCCGGCCGCGCCAGGCTTGGCCGGAGCGGAGTCCAGCGCGGCGGCGGCCCTCCGGCCGGAGACCCACCCGGCGCGGGTGGGGCACTCTCGCGTGGCGTACCGAAGAGCTCCGGCCGCCGGGTCGCGAGGGCCTCGGCGGCCTCGGTGAGCGCCTGGTCGTCCGCGTCGTCCGCGTCGTCCGGCAAGGTCAGCAGCTGCTCGGCGTCCGCGAGGTCCTCGCCCGTCGCACCCAGGGGCACCAGAGCGGTCCGGCGCTGCGCCGCCCGCTCCCGCGCCGCCGCGGCCGACTCCCGTGCGATGGCCGCCTGTTCCTTGTCGGCCGCCGCCTTCTCACGACGTTCCGGCTCCGACAGCGCCTCCGTCTCCGCCTGCTTCTTGTCCTCGATGAAGGCCGCCAGGGTCGCGGCATCGGGGAACCCGGTCTGCTCCAGCAGCTCCTTCATCGCGGCCCGACCGCCCTGCTGCTTTCTCACGGGCCAGCAGGGTGGAGACCTGCTCCTGGGTGAACGTCTTGGAGTCGGCGGGCGGCTGATTGGACGGTTCTTCGCCAGAGGCTCCGAGAACCGGGTAGATCGGCCGACCGTCATCCCGGTACCCGAGCGGCACATGCGGCGACGGAAGGGAACGGCGCGTCATGCGGAAACCATCCCTGGTCTACTACGCCCCCGCGCCGAAGATCAGTGCAGCCGGACTCATTGCTCCGACATCTTCTTCACGATGGCCTGTAGCTGGCCCACGATCGTCTCGGGGTGGAGAGGTTTCCATCAGGACCTCCAGGTCGATGTCGTAGATCATGCGCTCGACGGCACCGAGAGGTCCATGTAGAGGGAATTGCTCGGCTGTCCGATGCCGTGTGACGGTGTGGTGATCCGACTCGTTGGCAGTGCATGAGCGTGCATATCGGCACCGGCAGCACGATGCCAGGGGAAGGGTGGGTGAAGTTCTACCGCGGTATCTACATAGACGTCGACACTTCCGCGGCAGGGTTCACCTCCATTCCCGCCTATGTGAGTTCGGTGGGAGGGGACGGCACCCAGTGGGGACTCGTCGGCACCAGTGCCATCTACAGTCCGACGGCCACCGGCTTCCGCCTCTATCTGCAGTGGCACGACAACCAGGACCTGGCTCCAGCCCATGCGCAGCGGTTCAAGTTCTACGTCAACTGGATCGGCGTCGAAAATTCCTGACCGTCCCGACCGAGACGCAGCGTGGCGAAGGCGATTCCCCTGCCCGTGACCACCACACCAATCGTGTCGGCCGACCAGGCCAGCGCAGTGACAGCCAGCACCTGGTCGAAGACGGGTAGGGTGGGGCCGACTTGGGCCCCGACACGCAGATCCCATGCACGCACCGTGCCGTCGGCCGACCCTGTGACGGCGATCGGCCGGCCGTCCGGGAGCACCACGATCTCGACCGCGTTCACCGCGCCTGTGTGGCCGGTGAGCGGATCTCCGAGCGGTTGGCATACATGCAGGTCCCATGCACGCACTGTGCCGTCGGCGGATCCGGTGACGGCGATCGGCCGGCCATCCGGAAGGACCGTCGCCGCGACGGCGAACACCACACCGGTGTGACCGTCCAGTGAGCCACCGCTCGGGCTTCCGGTGCCAAGGTCCCATACCTGTACTTCGTTTCCCCACAAAGCGATGACGGCGATAGCTCGGCCATCCGAAAGGACCGTCGCCGCGACGGCGAACACCGCATGGGCTTGGCCGATCAACGAGCCGCCGCTCGCCCCGTCGGCGCCAAGGTTCCATTGACGCAAGCCGTCGGCGGCCCCGCTGATCACGATTGGCCGTCCGTCCGGGGGGACGACTGACGTCACCGCAAACACGGTTCTCGTGTGGCCGATGAGAGAATCTCCAAGCGGCTGACCGGTATGGAGGTCCCACACCCGTACGATGCCGTCGTCCGACGCGGAGACAGCGGCCGACCGCCCCTCCGCGAGTGTCACCGCCGTCACCGCTTCGACTCTTCTGGTGTGGCCGGTGAGCGGGTCGCAGAGCGGCTGTCCTGTGTTCAGATCCCATGCCTGGACGGTGCCGTCGGCAGTTCCCGTGACAGCGACGGGTCGACCGTCCGGAAAGCGCACTGTCGCCACCGCCGTCACCATCGATGCCGGTCCGGTGAGCATGACGTCGGCTCGTGGGCGAGTGCCCAGGTCCCAGGTTCGTACAGTGCCGTCGGCCGATCCGGTCACCGCTACGGGTTGGCCGTCGGGCAGCACCGCCGCCTCGACCGCGTAAACGGCACCGGCGTGACCGTATAACGGTTCGCCGAGGGGCTGACAGGTGGTGAGGTTCCAGACTCGTACGGTGCCGTCGGCGGATCCTGTGACGGCGATCGGCCGACCGTCGGGCAGGACCGTTGTTCCGATGGCGTACACGTCGGTGTCTCCGGTCACCAGGTCACCAATCGGCCGACCGGTGTTGACGTCCCATACCCGCACCATGCCGTCGGCCGACCCGGTCACCGCAGCTGGCCGACCGTCCGGGAAGACCAAGGCAGATACCGCGAATACGGTCCTGTCGTAATCGGGCAGTACGGTGATCGGCCTGCCCGTGTCCAGGTTCCATATCCGCGTGCCGTCGCCTGCGCCGGTGACCGCTATCAGTCGGCCGTCCGGCAACGTGATCGCCGCGATCGCGAAGATGGTCCGCGTGTGGCTAGTCATCACCTCACCGATCCGTCGGCCGGTGTTGACGTCCCATACCCGCACTGTGCCGTCGGCCGACCCGGTCACGGCGACTGGGTGGCCGACGGGTGACACCACCGCCGCCACGTCGCGAATCGGGCTGGTCCAGCCGGTGAGCGGGGTACCGATCTGTCGAGCGCCGTCCAGGTCCCACACCCGCACGCTGTCGGCCGAAGCGGTAACGGCGATCGGCCGGCCGTCCGGCAGGACCACCGCAGCCACAGCGTCCGCCATCGACGTGTGGCCGGTGAGCGGATGACCGGCGGGCTGGCTTGCGAGCAGGTTCGTCAACCGGATGGTGCCGTCATGCAGGCCTGTGACTGCGATGAGTCGGCCATCGGTCCGGACCGCCGTCGCCGCGGCGAACACCGGGCCCGTGTGGCGACTGAGAACTTCGCCGGAGCCGATGGGCCAGCGGGCCCACACGGTGTGCCACGAGGTGGCGGTGTCGGCCGGCAAGGGCGTGCCGCCGGCCGCTGCCCACAGGTCGACTGCGGCGGCGTTGGCAGCGGGGTGCCGGTAGTCCCAGCGGTGAATGCTGTGCCGGACGGCTTCGAGTAATCCCGGTACCGATGTGTGAGAGGTGATGCCCGGCGCGGACCGGGTGGGCAGGAGCGGGCGCAGTCGGGCCGGGTCGATGTAGGGCAGGAACTCGACCGTGAGGATACGTCCGTCGAGGACTCCGGCTGCGTGAGCATGCTCGGCGAGATGGCGTCGTACGTAATCGGGCGTCGTACTGCCGTTGCACAGGCTACTGAGTCGGCCGGTAATACGAGCTTGGACGTCGGCGGCCGCCCCCTCCCTGTCGCTGGGCGCGGTGACTGGTGAGGTGAGCAGGGCAGTCCAGTGGTCGCGCAGGGTCGTGCGGAGTGTGTCGTGAAACAGTCGGTAGACGGTGATGTCTTCTTCGGTGTCGGTGGTGAGATAGGCGGCCATCGGTGAGGCCAGAACCCAGGCGATGTCGCGATCGCCGTACATGGCATGGGTGTCGGCGACGGCGTTGGCGACCAGCGGCCAGACATCGCCCCACGGCAGGCCGCGCCCGTAGGCGAAGGCCACCGCGCGGAGCAGGACGACGGCGCGGTACCGGTCCTGGGCGTCGGGGAAGGCAGAGTGCAGGTCCTCGCGGAACACTCCAAAGACGCCTTCGTCGACCGCTGCCAGCCACGCCGGGTCGTCCACCTGCACCGGCTCGGGCCGGGCAGCGAGCGAGGAGGCCCCCAGCCGGGCGATCAGAAAGGATCGCCCGGCCCGGTCGGCCAGGAGGTGGGCGACCTGTTCGGCCGTCCCTCGCCAAGCGGGCAGCGCATAGGGAGAGCCGGGAGTGTTGGTCAGCACCGAGACGACGTAGGCACGGACATCGTCGCGGCTCCACCACGGATCCTCGTCGATCCGTAACCGGCGGGCCGCCAGCGCCGCTTCGGCCTCGTCGGCCATCGTCCCGCTGCCTCGGCCATCCTCCGGAATCGCGAACGGCCCGCCGTTCCGTCCGCCATCCGCGGTGCCGTCGTCGCTGGCCGGCCCTGGCAGCGACGAGTCCAGTCCACCAGGAGATCGAACGCCGACCAGCAGCCGCAGCCGACTGGCGTTGCGGCCTCCGGCCAGGCGGGCGAGGAGAGAGATGACGGCGGCCGGATCGTGGGCCTCGTCCAGGGCGTCGATGACGAGCGTCACAGGGCTTGGGTGGTCCGCGAGCCAGGCTGTCCATGCTTCGATGCGTTCGTCGAGGCTGCTGATGTCCCACAGCCCCTTCTGCGCCTGGGGCCGGGGAACGGCAAGAGCCTCGAGCAGCTGAGCGAGGATTTCGTGCGCCGACTTACCGGTGGCCAGGACAGCGACGTCAACCGCCTCGACAGCGGGTCTGAGGTCCCTGGGGATCTCGGCGATCTGCTCGGCGTACGCGTCCAGAAAATCGGGGTCGGACAAGGTGACCAGCCGGGCCAGAACCGCCGACTTGCCGCACCCCGCCGCTCCGGTCACCAGGGTCGCCCCCGGTACGGCATCGGGTGCGGTGGTCGCGATGAGTTCACGCATGAGCGCAGCGCGTCCGGTGAACAGCCAGCCCGGCTCGGCATCGCTGGCAACGCCGCGGGAGCGCGGGGCCCAGTGCGTCTGCAGGTCACGTGCAGGCAGCGCCAGTTCGTGTCTGCGTGGCTGGGTCGGCACGAGCACTGGGGAGGAGTAATGGGGGTTGGGCAGACACAGGTGCGGACCACGGGTCTGTCCTCCGTACAGTGGTTCCACCCGCTGCGTCGGACCGAGGAATTCCTGGACGGCTTCCAGGAACTGTTCCACAGTGAAGTACGGCGACCGGAGTCCGTACTTGGCACCCTGGCCCCCAGCGAGTTTCTCCACCGCCCTGGTGATCGCCCGGGTGAGTGCCCCGGTCACGGCGCGCTCCTCCTTCATCGCGCTCGGCAGCACCAACCAGGTGGCGGGCAGATCCGTGTCGAAGGAGGCGACATCGCCCATGGAAGCGCCGGCGAAGCACGCGTCCACGATCAGCAGCAAGTGCTGCACACCGACCTCGGCGAGCCAGCCGATCAGATCGCCCGTCCGCAACGCGGTGGCGCGCAATCGCGTCGAGTCGGTGTGGGAGAGAACCAGCCAGTGGTGACCATGGGCACGGCAGCCATGGCCGGTCACGAGAACCACCGCGGCGTCCGCGTCCGTCCAGGGACGCACCGGGTCACGCAGCGCCTCTTCCACTTCGGACCGGGAAGGGTTGTTCTCGAGTGGCTCGTACGCGGGCGCAGCCATGAAGGCGCGCGAGCCGAGTCGGTCGGCATCGCACAGCCACCTCCGCAGCCCTGCCACCTCCTCGGCCACTCCGGGCAATGGTTGGAAGACCGGGTCTTCGTAGTGAGTGGTGGCGACAGCTACGAAGTGACGACGCAGGACCCTCGGACCGTGACCATCGTGGTGTCCGTCCGCCGACTGCGGCGCGGGCGGCGGCTGGGCCCCCACTACCACGCCAGGCCGGGAACGGTCGTCAGAATCGCCTCACCAGCCTCCCGCTTGCCTAAATACCGTTCGGCGGCGTGAGCGTCCCCCTGGTTGACGACATGCCGGTCTTCCACTCCGGTCCACCATCTGCCCAGATCTCCGCCGCACGCGACCGGGTCGCGCACATCACGCACGTTCACCCACGCCGACACCCCGGGCGGCAGACCCCACCCACTCTGCGGACCGCTTCCCAGTCCGACCAGGGCCGCACGCACCATCCGCAGCGACAGCGGAGAGCCCACCGTCAAGAACGACTCGACCTTGTGATCGTCGTTCTGGCGCAGGAACTCCAGCGCCACGACGGAGCCAAGAGAGTGGCCGATCAGCACCCGGCAGTCGTCCCGCACCGTCTGACGTACTCGTTCATCCACCCTGGCCTTCACCACCGGATCCGACAGATATCGGCGCACCTGACGGAACTCGCCCACCAGCAACACGGCTGCGGTCGCCGAGAACCGACGCTCGACCGCTCCCAGCAACCACTGCAACGACCGCGGAACGCACGTCAGCCCTTTGAGAGGCTCCTGCCGCACCGCCGCAACCTCCTCGGCACCTACCACCTCCCCCAACACCTCTTCCAGATCGGCCAGTTCGTCCTCAGCCAGTGCATGCAGCCCATCCCGCGGTCCCGACAGTGCACCGATGGGCGCAGCGGCCGTCCCCTTGGTTCCGGTGATGACCGGCGACACCAGGTCGCCGTAGAACGCGATGTCGAGATCGGGTATGGACACCTGGCTTCCACAGGACCGTTCCAGGCCGTCAGCCACCGCAGCCGACCACGAGGCGAGCAGTTGATGCCTGCCCCGCTGCTGCTTGCCGATCCCGTGAACGCCCACCAGCACACTCATCCCTGGTGCCTCACTCCCCGCTCATCGCCTCATGCTCGTCATGGCAACGAGCACGACAGCCATCACGTCACGCGAAACATACGAATGTCGTACTGACGTCCGACTTTGCGAGCCTCACCGCCACCCCTGGCTGGGCGGCCTTCCACCGGTCGTCGGTGAACTTCACCCCGCCGACACGCAACATGAGCGAGCGCGCCCCGATCCCGGGGCGGCCGCGCTGCCCCGGCCCACCTTCCCTTCGTCCGGGTCGGACAGGTCGGGAACCGGCCGGACTGAGCGTCCGGGTATAGCGGTCGTCCGAGCATGGACATGATGCTTCCGGAGCCTTCACTCAAGCGGGTGCGAGGGCGTGAACGAGCGAGGGGGAACGGTGGCCAACCAGATCAGCCCGACCGGCTACAAGGCAACATACAAGGGGCAGAGCGGTCGCCCCGTGGACCGCGTGGTGCAGTCGTGGGGTCCCGCAGGTGGGCCCCAAGTCGTGCACGACAAACGGCTGCGGGACGCGGGCTCCATCGATGGCTTCATCGGGCTCCAGACCTGCACCCAGCAGGCTGGCATCGTCCCGGGCCAGGGGTGGGTGCAGGAATGGTGCCTGGCGCAGGAGAAAGACGCTCCGCCGGCCGTGTGGCCCATACCTGTCATCGCGTGGATCGTGGACACCAGCGGTGACACGCAGCCCGTGATCCCACAAGAGCTCCAGCCGGAGAAGGATTACAAAGGCCAGGAGATCGACCGGGACACCGGGATGAGCAGCGTGCGGACCGTCCTGATGTCCACCGTGCCGAAGATGGGCTGGCGACGCTACAACGGCTCCGACGTCGAATCGGAGGCCTGGGTCGCCCAGTAGCCGCAGAATCAGCCGGACAGACTGGTACTCAGAGCGCGTCTGTGAACTTGTCAGCCCGACGTGGTCCGTGCAGGCTCGGCCGAGGGCGCCCCCTGCCGCGATGAGTTCCAGCCGGGCTGCGGGTCTGTTCCGGTGACCGTGGCAGCACGTCGTGCGACGCTGCCCGGCACGAGACACCACGGAGATCACCATGACGACCACGCCCGGCAACGCGAGCAGTAACCTCCCCGGCAAGCCGCCAGTCGTCGACCTGTCCACCTGGCAGGCGGCGCGCGAGGAGCTGCTGGTCCGCGAGAAGGCGCACACCCGTGAGGGCGACGCGATCGCCGCGGCCCGGCGGCGGCTGCCGATGGTCGAGCTCGACGGCGCGGTCGAGGTCACCGGCGTTGACGGGCCGGTCCCGTTCCTCGACCTGTTCCAGGGCCGCGACGAGCTCGTGGTCTACAAGCACATGTGGTACGACGGCGCGCCGCACCAGGGGCAGTGCGAGGGCTGCACCACCACGGCCTGGCACGTGAAGGACGCCGTCTACCTCAACGCCCGCGGCGTCTCGTTCGCCATCCTGACCTCGGGCCCGTGGGACGAGGTGGCTCCCTACGTCGAGTTCATGGGTTACACCCAGCCCTGGTACTCGGTGCGGGGCGTGGAGGCGCCGGTCGGCGGAGGAATGGGGCACATCGTCTGTTTCCTGCGCGACGGCGACGGCGTGTTCCTCACCTACTCCACAACGGGCCGTGGCAACGAGCCGGTCAACGGGTCCCTCGGCCTGCTCGACATGACGCCCTACGGCCGTGGCGAGGCGTGGGAGGACAACCCCGAGGCCTGGCCCGTGATCGGCGATGTCCGCGAGGGGCACCCGTCCGAGGGCCGCCAGGCCTGCTGGTACTGGCGCTCGGACGCGGATGGGAACGCCACCTGGGGCCCGACCAGCCGGCCCGTGCCGCAGTGGACCCGCCCCGGCGCGACCCCCGTGGAGACCCTCGGCCGGCACGGCCACGACCACTGACGCGCCTTCGTCGACGGCGTCGGCAAAAGGTGTTGTCGTAATCCCGGAGTTTCGTGCCGGCAGTGCTCCAACCCGGGAAGGCCGACCAGGCCGGTGTCGAGCGCAGCCGCCCAAGTGGCGCACCGCCCGGATGGAAGGCATGCAGGTGTGACATTGACACTACCGGAGCCGATGCTCACCGCGACGGTGCATAGCCCCGCTCTGCCGCCGAAGTCGGCCGCGGAACCGAAGTGGGACGGTTTTAGGGCCGCACGCCACCGCGCTGGACGGCGTTAAGTGACCTGCGGGGTTGTCTCAACGTTCGGTGTCTCAGGTCGATCTGTACGCCATAGTTCGCTGGGAGAACTGTAAGGGATGCCTCATCCAGGTCTGTGGGAGGTTCCGCCGGGGCGGAACGGGGTCTGACCGCCTGTCGGTCCCGAACCCTAATTGTCTTTCGCGTTGAGCCACCGAGCGCTAGTGTCCGGGTGCAGCGAGTTGACCCACGAGGAGTTGCAGACATGGTCGGTCGCCCGAGCGCGCGTTGACGTTGTAGGCCGATCGGCCTGTCATCGCGTGCTGCCCTTGATGTTGCGGCACAGCGAGCCTTCTCCTGCCTGAACCGTCGGCGCACCTGTCGTGTGCTCGGTAGCGGGCCTCGTTGTCGGCAACCCGAGGGATCTCTGTGCCGTCCGCTTCCTCCGCTGTATCCGATTCCGGTCGACCCGTTCCGTCAAGCCTGTGGCGGGACAGCAACTTCCGCAAACTCTGGGTGGGGCAGACCGCCTCCCAACTCGGGGAACACACAGGTCTGGTTGTTCTTCCGCTCTTCGCCGTCCTGACGCTCAATGCCAGTGCCACCCAGCTGGGCGTCCTGCGCGCCGTGGGCCAGACGCCGATCCTGTTGCTCTCGCTCTTCGTCGGCGCATGGGTGGACAGGTGGCGCACTCGCACAGTGATGGTGCTGACTGACGCCGGCCGGACCCTTGCCCTGGGTGCCGCCGCCGTGGCCGGCCTCTTCGGCTGGCTCGGCCTGCCCGCGCTATTCATCATCGCCTTCGCCATCGGAGCCCTTTCCGTGTTCTTCGACGTGGCATACCAGGCGTCTCTTGTACGGCTGGTGCAACGCGATCAGCTGGTGCGGGGCAACAGCGCGCTTGAGGGCAGCCGGTCTGCGGCTCAGATTGGCGGTCCCGCCCTCGGCGGTGCGTTGGTGTCCCTGCTGTCGGCGCCGATCGCTGCCGCCTCCAGCGCGCTGTTCTTCGCGCTGTCGTTCCTGTCAATCCGACGAATCCGTCGAGTCGAATCGACCCCGGAGCGCCTGGAACGTCCCTCTTGGGTCTGGCGGCGGATCCACGAGGGTCTCCGTTTTGTCGTCAGCGATACCGCGCTGCGGACCGTGTGCCTGGCCTCGGCCGCCTTCCAGTTCTCCTTCGCGGCCGTGATGACCGTCTATCTGCTCTTCCTGCCGCGGGAACTGCACCTGTCCGGCACCGCCGTCGGGCTGGCACTCGCGGCGACAGGGCCGGGCGCGCTCCTGGGCTCCATGCTGGCCGCCCGCCTGCCGAACCGGTTCGGGTACGGCCCGGTACTCGTGGCCGCGGCGGCACTCGGCGACGGTGTGTTCTTGTGTGTACCCGCACTGCACGGCTCCTCTGCGGTGACCGTTCCCGCGCTCCTTGCGGTCAACTTCATGTTCGGGGCCGGCGGCCAGTTGGTGAATGTGGCGGTCATGACCGTCCGGCAGACGGTCACTCCAGACGGGATGCAAGGCCGCGCGGCCGCGACGATCACGTTTGTCGGCATGGGGCTGTCCCCACTCGGCTCCCTGCTCGGCGGATTCCTCGCTGAGGAGTGGGGGTTGCGCACCAGTCTCTTGGCGACGGCCGCAGGCATGATGCTGTCCCCGGTGGTGATGGCTTTGTCCCCGCTCGCACGCCTGGGACGGACGCTTCCGGCCGCGCAGAATGCGCCGCTGACGGCTGGCCGCTCCGAGGTCCACGAGTCCAGCAGCTGCCCTTCGGGTGACGTCGAATGACATCGAAACTCGGCACTGATCACGGATACGGCATTGACGCGGCTCTCGAAGCCATCGTGGAACGAAAATGCACACGTGCACCACCATGCGCCGCAGGATCAGGGCGTCACCGGAAGGGAGGCGATGGTGCTGTCGGATTGCTGGAGGTGTCCGCGCAGGGCGGCGTTCTCCGCTTCGAGTTCGGCGTTGCGCGGGTTCAGGGCCTGGATGTGGTTGGCGTAGGTGGTGATGGTGGCGATCAGTTCCCGTCGCTCGGCTGCGTTCTGGGCGCGCAACGTGCGCTCGGCCTGTTGAGGCGGGTGATCTCGGCGGTGAGGGTATCGGTCTGCGGGCGGGGCGCGTCGGGTGCTTGCAGAAGGCCTTTGATGATCTTCGCCAGAGGCGAGCGGTAGTAGGTGGCGCGCGAAATGCCGACTTCGGTGCACAGCGTGGTGACGGTGAGCGTGCCCTCGGTGTGCTCGGGTCGTCCGGAAACGATCCGCTCGAAGGCAGGAATGACGGCCTGGTCGACGCCGGGCCGTACAGCAAAGCCCGCCCGTTCGAGTGCGTGCCGCAGGCGCAGCGCGGCCGGGTCAGTCATGGGCGGGGTCTTCGGCGGCGAGGTCGAGTTCAGCGATGGCGTGGTCGAGCTCTGCGATGTGGATGTGCAGGGCGGCGGACTGGAGACCGGACAGGCCCGCAGATGTGTCCAGCGGGCGCTGGGCCTGGGTGCGGGCGATCTTCAGGCGGGGCCTATGGACGCTGGAGCGGCGGGCGTTGGGGCAGTTCAGGCGCATGGTGAGCAGCGGTAGGGGGCGACCTGCGTGCTGGGCACGCTGGGCGCAGACCGCAGTGGAGCGCTGGTCGAAGCAGTCGTTGAGGACACCGGGGTGAAGGGTCTTGGTCAGGTGCTGGAGCATGGTGCGTAGCCGGGCAGGACTGGCGATCATGCCGGGCAGGTCGCCCAGCTCGCGGCGGATACGGTCGAACTCGGCGTTGACGCGGCTCGCGGCGCCGCCGCTGGAGCGGTGGCTGTCGTTCCAGTCGCGGTAAAGGTCCTCGACGTAGTCCAGTTGGGCGATGGCGCGTTCGGCGGCGACCTCGGCGGCGAAGCCGGATGCGGAAGTACCCGCGTAGCCTTCGAACAGGGCGAGTTCGGCGTGCTGGTACTGGCGCGCTCCGGCGACGATTCCGAACGGCTGGTGGGCGATGTGCCAGGCCCAGGTCCTGCGGAACTGCCAGGTGTTCAGCCGCCACGGCACGGGCGCCGGCTCTTCACCGCTGGAATCCTCCTGCGTATCGTTCCCGGGATCTGCTGGCGCTCGCGTCACCGTCAGGGGAACGTAGGGGGCGTCCGGGGGCTGAAGAGATCGTTGAGGTGGTCGCGGAAGGCGTTCAGGCGCAGGTTGACCGAGCCGTACAGGACGAGGTCGTTGCTGGTCATGCCCTTGTGGGCGTACAGGTGAGTCGGGTCGTCATTGAGGGCCGCCAGAAGCGCGACGGCCTGGTGGACGACGTCCAGCACGACCCATTCGGCTTCCTCGCCGGTGAGCCTACGGCCCTTGAGGACTTTGCCGCGCAGTTTGCAGCGGTTGCGGCTGTCGGGCCCGGCCTCAATGAAGACGCAGTCCGGCGGTCAGCCCGTAGGCGAGCCATTGAGCGACTCTGTCGGGAATCTTGAGATCCAGGGTCATTTGCCCTGCCGCCACCACAGAGGTCGAGGCAGGCCGCGTACATCGATGTACTGCTGGAACGCCGTGGGAGGGCGGGGCCGGTGGGAGCGGCCGGCGGGCTCTTGACGGCTCAGCCGCTCGACGTTGATCGCGAGTGCGGTCAGGACGTGCTGGACGTGCGTCTTGGCCAGGCCGCGGTAGCGGCACCGGCGTCCTCGGTGGCCGTCCACGAACTCCTCGATGGTGCCCTCGGCTCCGGAGCGCAGCCCGTAGAGCCTGCGCCAGTCCGTATCCTGCTGGTCGGCGCGGTTCTTGGCCTGGAGTTCGTGCAGGCGGCGGGGCGGGAAGTACAGGCTGCGAAACGAGCCCGGGGTGCACGCGGTCTTCTCGGGGCAGCGGCCGCACTGGCGGGCGTCGAACCGGACCACCACCGATGTCGGCTCCGCCACCGGAAGGTCCCGCCAGTTGCCGCTGACCTGCCCGTTGGGACAGGTGACCTCGCGTCGGTCGAAGTCGATGACGAAGTTCTCCCGGCCGAAGCCGTCCTTGGCCCGGTGCTGTGGGCTCGTGCTGGCAGGAAGCGGCCCGATCAGGGTGACGCGGTGGAGGCGGGCGGCGGCGTCCATGCCGGCGGCAGAGGTGTAGCCGCCGTCGACCAGGTGCTGCCCGGGCAGCAGCCGGAGCCGCCTGAGGCGGGCATGGATGCCGGGCAGGACCTGACTGTCCGCGCTGGAGACGACGGTGGCCACGTCGGTGATGACGTTGACGCGCTTGTCATCGCAGGTCTCGGTCACATGCGCGAGATATCCGGTCCAACGGGTGTCGCCGCGCCGCGTCCAGCACGCCTCGGTCTCGTACGGTGACTCGATCCGTAACCGGGAAGGTGGCTGTCCATTACGCTCAGTGCGCGGTCGGAACCTTCCCCGCCCGTCGACCAGGAAGTGCTGCACCAGGATCGTCCGGAGCACCTCGGCCTGCGCCGGGACGGCGCGGCCGGGCCAGCGGGCGTAGAGGCACTCGAGTAGCTCGCGACCGTCGGTACCCACCTGTTCGAGCCGGGCGACGGGGTGGCTGGGCTGGGAGCACAGGCGCACCTGCCGCCCGTAGCGTTCGGCCCACTCGGCGGTGACCAACTCATCCAGCAGCTCCGGCGCATCGCGGGCCACGACCTCCAGCACGGCGCGGACCGCCTCGGTCACCAGCTCCAGGCGCGTCAACTCCCGTGCAGCGGACAGGATGTAGGTGGAGTCGGTGCGCTGCTTGCCGCGCCCTTTGAGCAGGCCGGCCCGCCGGATACGGGTCAGCGCGAGGCCCAGCAGCCGGTCAGCTCGGTCGCCTTCGGCAAGCCGCTCGCGGAAGTCGGACAGGACGCTGTGGTGGAACCCGGGATCTTCCAGTTCCAGTCCGAGAGCGTATTTGAAGTCGATGCGGCAGCGCACCGCCTCGGCGGCCTGGCGGTCCGACAGGTTCATCACGAACTGCAGCACGCAGACGGTGGCCAGCTGTGCGGGTGAGAGCCCGGGGCGGCCGTCGCGCGGGTACCACGCGGTGAAGTCCTCGTCGTTCCACAGGCCGTCGAGGCGGTCACGGATCCACATCGCGGTGGTTCCGTCGGGGTTGCTGGCTCGGGCGACCCGCATGGTCAGCGGCGGGATCTCGGCTCCGAGGCGAGGCTGGAGGGACATGTCGGGCTCCTGAGGAACACGGGCGGAACGTTCCAACGAGCCTGACGCAACGTCACGATCGTTGATTGCCCGTCTTCAAGATTCCCGACAGAGTCCCTCAATGATCCCGTCGGTCGTGTGCCGAACCACACCATGCAGCACCGCAGCACCGCCGCGGGCGCGGCGGAGGGATGAACGGCAGCCGGAGTTGCCGCCACTCAGCATCAGATCTGGTGAAGAGCACACCCACAACACCCGCCCCGGCGGGACAACAGCACACCACCCGGGAACGGGACCACCCCGCCCCCAGCCCAAGTGCGGCCTCATCCCGCATCCATCAGACAGAACCCGGACAAGCACGACACTGGACCGGCCCCACCCTTTCAGGCATGAAGGTAGCTGGTTAACCGTGGCCTGGGTTCGTGATCGTGCTGGTAGGAGTACGCGGGCGCCCGCCACACGCCAATCAGCGTCTTCCCAGCTCAGCATACCCCTCGAGAGGAAAGACCTGCACCCTGAGCCGTCCGGCTGGTCGGCCAGCCGGACGGCTCAGGCCCGCGTACGGGAAGCGCCTGGTCCGCATCGGCGAACTGGTACCGGCCGTGCTGCGGGCCATGGCCCGGTTACGGAGCTGCGCCACCGAGAACGCCCGCCAGCGGCGTGGCCGGCTCATCCTCGGATTCATGCACGGAAGGCGGCGATGCACCTGGGAACCGTGTGCGAGCAATTCGGCGTGCCCCCTTGTGAGTCTCGCTGCCGGCTGCACAATGCCGGGAGCCACTTCAGGTGACCTGCGCCACGCCCCACGCGACGTCAGGGGCACTCGTAAGGGACCGGGGAAGGAGCCGCAGCCGATGCTGCCCACAGTCGTATGCCAAGGTCGGGGGCGTAGAGGTTCGGGGCGTCGTGTCCCGCTGCTGCTGTCCGCGTGGGCCACCGCGACCGCACTGACGCTGACTCCCGTCCTGCTACCGGGAACTGCGGCGGCCGAACCCGCGGCAGGGGTACGGGCCGCCGTCGCCGAGGACAAGAAGCCGAAGCCGTCCGGCCGGTCGATGACGCAGCTCGACGACTTCTTCGACACCCCCATCGGCCGGATGCTGTACGTCGCCCGGGAAGCGAGGCGCCTCGACGACAAGCCGTATCGGAACATGGCCATCGGTTTCGTCGACATTACCGGCCTGCAGGGCCTGGATACCGCGGGCTACGAGATCGTCGACGTCGACGAGTTGAGGAGGACTGACCCCGCGCTCTACCGACAGCTCGGCCTCGCCGGCCGACCGCAGATCCGAAAGTTCGCCATCGTCCGGCAGTCTAACGACGCGTCCAGCGACGTTCCGGCCAACCATTCCGAAATCCTTATCATCGTACGAGAGTTGTCCTACCTCGGAGTCGCGGACCCCGGCCGGGTCTTCGCCGTGGGAACCGACCGTTCGCCCTGCCCGGGCTGCGCTCCGCGGATCCCGAAGGACGCGGACGTCTTCTACCTCGTCAAGGACGGCAAGGGCTCGACCGGGAAGCTGACGGAACGCATCCGGGCGGCGAAGCCCGCCACGGAGAACAACACGGAGTTCAAGAAGGAGGTCGCGCAGGAGCGGGAGCGAATCCAGGAGCGCAGGGTGGCGAACAAAAAGCGCCAGGCGCAACGGGCCAAGCAGACGAAGAACGTCTTCCGGGCGCAGCCCGTGGCGGGCGGCAGCTGCCAGCTGGGGCTCGGCCCCGGCCAGGCGTCCTCCGGTGCCGAACAGGCCGCGTCGGTCTCGCGGTCCGGCGGCCACGTGCACCAGGCGGCGTTCGCCCACCGGTCCCGCGCTGTGCAGGCGGACTGCGGCGACAGCAAGGAGTCGACGACGGGCAACGCGGCCGGCGTACCCGACAGCGGCCTGGTCAAGGCACTGTCGGAACCCGTCGCCCAGGCACCCGGCGGCATCGACTTCTCCTCCCTCCAGTTGCGCTACCTCGCCGATCCAGGCGACAGCAGCGGCCTGCAGTACTCCTTCGAGGCCCCAGCATCCACCACCGGCGGCACCTCCCCAGACGACGGCGTGAACGCGGCACGGCTCAGTTCGGACGCGTTCTTCGTCTGGCTGGAGCTGGACCCCTCGACGTACTGGGTTAACCTCAACCCGACCGAACCCGACCGCATCGTCGACGCCGACATGGGCCGCACGGACGTGGGCCGGGTCATGCTCCAGGCGGACCTCCGGCTGAAAAAGGACGTCGGCCAACTCATCCACCCGGACACGGCGTTGGGCAAGGAGTACCTGAGCCGACTGCAGGGCGAGTGCATGCCCACGCGGGTGTGGATCGTGCCCGGGACCACGGACGTCCACCGTGATGGCGACAGACTGTACATTCTGAAGGCCCCGCTAAAGGTCAGGATGGAGTCCGAGCACATCGACCTCCCAACCGATCAGGGCCCGTTGGGTAACTGCCCAGAACAGGGCGACGCCACCGTCGCGCACAATGAGGCGCTCTTCCGCAGTCTGGTCCTGCCTAAGCTGACAGAACTGGTCAATTCGGGTCCGAACTATGCGGATCTGCGCCGCGTCTACCTCTCGCGCGTCGCAGCCGAGTGGTACCGGGACCTGAGTAGGTCCCAGGACACCACCTACGGCGACCTTGTCAACCGGGGCGACATCGCCGCGTGGGCGACGAAGACCGACTGGAAACCCACCGACACCTTCGACCAGTACGTCCGCTCGTACACCAAGGGTGACTACAACCTCACGCGCAAGGTGACCAAAGGGAATTACGTCTACACATACCACTACTTCTATGGCGGCGTGGACCTCACCTCCGTCCCGCTCCGGCAGGTCTCGGACCGTTCCTTCGACGCGGAGTACGGGGACCTGTCCAAGAAGGTGGACACTTCATTGACACAGCCGGTCGGCGGAAACGCATCCGCCGGTACGGGCGGTGGCGGGTCCGGTGCGCTGTGGCTCGGAGCTCCGACTCCGCGCCAAGCGGCGGGACTCGGCCCGCCCGGTGAAGGATCGGGACTATCCGTACGCGACTTGACGGGGCCGCGAGCGCTGTTGGCGGTGCTCCTCACTCCGCTCGCCGTCGCACTGCTGTGGCTGCTGTGGCGGCGCCGCCCGTCCATCTCACGGGTATAGCAAGTTCTCTGCGCCGTGCGGCCATTCGCACCGGCTATCACCGAACCCAACGGGCAGGAGCGCAGCACACCGATGACGGCCAGGTCCGTGGTTCAGGGCGGCGGCGCGGCCAGGCGCAGCAAGGCCGCAGTGGGCGATGTCCGATCGGCGGGTTGGTCCAGCTGCTGCTGGCGCCGCCGCATCGGTGCTGGGGTGCTAGCAGTACCCGCACAGCGGTGCCCCGCACTCTGCATCATGAGTCTTTGATCAGTTTCCTCACCTTGGACGGGAACTCGTCGCCGTCCCCGACGGCGATGGCCACCTCGGGGGGTGCCTCTATGGGGTTCGTCAACCCTGTCGTGCCGGGTTTGAGGTGATTCGTTGGTGTGGGGTTCATGCGGTGGCGGGGGTGGCGGTCCTGGGTTCGCGGGGTTCGTAGAAGGTGCCGTCGCGGAGCATGGCGAACAGGACGCTGATGCGTTGGCGGGCGAGGCGGAGGAGGGCCTGGGTGTGGGTTTTTCCGCGGGCCCGGCACTTGTCGTAGTAGGCGCGGGAGGCGGGATCGGCGTTCATACAGGCGAAAGCGGAGAGGAACATGGCGCGTTTGAGCTGCCGGTTTCCTCCTCGTGGGGCGTGTTCGCCGTGGATCAAGGTGCCCGAGGACTTCGTGGTGGGGGCGAGGCCGGCGCAGGAGGCGAGGTGGGCGGCGGTAGGGAAGCCGGTGCCGTCGCCGATGGTGACCAGCAGCACGGCGGCGGTCCTGACGCCGACGCCGGGCATCGACGTCAGGACCGGGGCAAGAGGGTGGGCCTCCAGCAGGGCGTTGATCTGCGCTTCCGGGGCCCGCCGCTGTTCGTGGACGGCGGCGAGCGAGCGGGCCAGGGACGGGATCACGATGTCGAGGGTGCCGGTGCCGGGAACGACGACGGTCTGTTCGTCGAGCGCGTCGAAGACGTGGTCGATCAGCCGGGCGGCCATGCGCGGGGCCTTGGGCCTGATGGCCTCGACGAGCCTGCGGCGGCCGGCTTTCCGCAGGGCGGCCGGGGAGCCGTAGCGCTCCAGGAGCCAGGTGACGGCCTGGTGGTCGAGGCGGGGGCCCAGACGCGTTCCAGCGACGGGTGGAACTGGGTGAGCAGGCCGCGTATCCGGTTGGAGGTGCGGGTGGCCTCGGCCGCGAGGTCCTGGTCGAAGCCCACCAGCACGGTCAGCTGGGCGGTGATCTCGTCCTTCCAAGAGAGTTGACCGTTCCTGGCCCCGGCGTCGGTGTCGTACGCGCGCACCCACGTTGTGCAGACCTGCCGCCCGCGAGCTGTCCGGCATTGCGCCGGACCGGGTGGTGGCCGGACCCCTCATCAGCGTCTCCGACGGCACCTCCCGGGCCCGGTGACCCCCCGGATCATGGACGCCGAAGCGCCGTCGACAGGGGGCAACAGTCATGCCGGGCCCGGAGGCGGGGAGCCCCATTGCAGAGCCACGAAGAAGGTAACGGGGGGCTGACATCCCCGTTGCGGCCGCTTTCGCCCGTGTCCTTGGCTGGAGTTGAGGAGTGAGGTCTTCTCGGCAAGGTGACGGTTGCGGTGCGTGACCGCGTGCGGGTGATCGGGGCGGTGACCCGACGTCAGACATGCGTGAAGCCCCTGGTAGGAACGGGTCTGCGAAGATCATGTTCCGGCCGAGAGGCTTCACGTGCCGTCCAGTATCACCTACACCGCTGTCCTTGATGTCCGCAGGGGGACCGCCGAGCATCTCGCGATGCTGCTGCGCGACCACCGCAGGCGGCTCGGAACCCGCAAGGGCACCCGTGCCCTGGGCGTCTTCAAGCAGGCCGTGCTGGTGCCGCGCTGGTTCGTCGACGGCACCCGGGCTCGTCCAACTCGCCCAGGACAACGGCATCGCGGCCCCGGCCGCCTACCGCTACCTGCACGAGGGCCTGACCGTACTCGCCAGCCATGCGCCCGACCTGTCCACCGCGCTGGAACGCGCGGCGGCGGCCGGATACACCCACCTCAACCTGGACGGCACAGTGATCCGCACCGACCGCGTGGCTGCCGCCGGCCCCAACGGCGTGGACCTGTGGTGGTCCGGGAAACACCGGTGAGCTGCCCCGAGTTCCGTAGAGTCCGGCGGCCTGCCCCGAGTTGAGTGAAGTCGGGATAGCTGATTTCACGCTACAGGTGTTGCGCGCAGTTCGTACTCCACCGGACTGAGCATGCCCAGGGCGGAGTGTCTGCGCTGCCGGTTGTGGAAGATCTCCAGGTACTCGAACAGTGCGGTGGACAGCTCCAGGCGAGTGCGCCACCGGCGGCGGTCAAGCAGTTCCACCTGGCCCCGGGCCCAGAAGGACTCCATCATCGCGTTGTCCACGCAGTCGCCGACCGAGCCCATGGAGGGCAGCAGGCCGGAGGCGCGGGCACGCTCGGTGAAGGCCCAGGAGCCGAACTGCACCCCGTGGTCGGAGTGGATGATGGTGCCGCCCGGCCGCGGGCTCCGGTTGCCGATGGCCATGCTCAGCGCGTTGGTGGCCAAAGCCGCGGTGGGTGAGGCGTCGATGGACCAGCCGACCACCCGGCGGGAGAAGGTGTCCAGGACGACCGCGCAGTACACCTTGCCCTCCAGCGTGGGGGGTTCGGTGATGTCGAGGTGATGTCGGTGCCCCACAGCTGGTCCCGCGCCTTGCGGGTGAAGTCGCGGTTGACCCGGTCGGCCACCGAGGGGGTCTCGTGCCTGGGCCGGGGTCGGCGGCTGCCGGGCAGCCCGTGCAGGCCGGCCCGCCGCATCAGCAGTTCCACCGCGCCGTGGTGGACGTGGATGCCTAGTCCCAGGGCGAGTTCGGCGTGCACGCGGCGGAAGCCGTTGGTGCCGCGGGAGGCGGTGTGGATGCTGATGATGACCTCGGTCAGCCAGGCGTGCCGCGCGGTGCGGGCCGAGGGCGGCCGGTCGCGCCAGGCGTAGTAGCCGGACTGGGCCACGCGGAGCACCCGGCAGGCCCGCTGCACGGAATGTCCTCGCCGGCCATCACGCGGACGGCCTCGAACCGCCTTTTGGGGAGGTCGCCTCGCCCAGCAGCTCGGCGGCCCGGCGGTGGACGGCCAGCTCGGCCTCCAGTTCCGCGATCCGCTTGCGGGCCACGCGAGTTCGGCCTGCTCGTGGGTGGGGACACCGGGCATCTGTCCGGTGTCGATCAGATGCTGGCGGCGCCAGACGTAGATGGTCTGCTCGCTGATGCCGAGGAGCTTCGCCGCCTCGGCGATCTTCCGGCCGGACTCGACCAGATCGAGGACGCGGCGGCGGAACTCGGGCGGATGGCTGCGGGGCATGACGGCCTCCGAGGGCTGCTGGACGGTCAATTCTCCAGCGACCCGGCTCCATTAGACCCAGGGCAGGCCACCGGTGATCTTGTTTCAGGCGGACTGCGGGGCGGCTTCCTGTTGTCGCCACCAGTCGCGTTCGTACTCGGCGGGCGACCATGACGCCCGATGCTGCCCGAACCGCCCCGCCTGTCACAGGGTTGAGCAGATTCCCCACGACTCCCGGCGCGGAGCCGGTTGCATGCCCATCGCTTGAGGTCACCGACGCGGTAGAGGAATTCGGCACCGCGCTTGCCCGTCGAGGCCGAGAAGCTGGGGTCGTTGGCACGGGCGCAGCGCGGCGAGGCTGATCTCCGGCACTTCGGTAGCCCGTCACCCGCCCGCAACGCCGCAGCCGTAGTGGTCCACCGCGTCGAAGGCGGGAGTGATGTGCTCGCCGTACAGGGGGTTCACGACATCACGGGCCTTCGCGCCCGGCTTCAATCTGCTCGCCGAGGTATCGATCGCCTTGAGCACCGCACGGAACTGCTCGGCGATGTCCGGCGGCGCGCTCGTCTGCATTTCCTTACCGGTGTGGGTGATCAAGGCGGCCCTCTGCCGCAGGTCTTTGAAGTCCAGCGGCTGCCCCCTGAGCGCCTCGCCCACATCGGCGCGGAAGACAACGACGCCGACCTGGAAGGTCTCCAAGTTAAGGCAGAAAGCCGAGGCCGCCGTAGTGGCCGGCCTTGCGCTCGAGGTGCTGGACGAGGCCGGGACGGATGCCGAAGGTGCGGCCTCCGGAGAACTCGAACAGCCCGCCATCATCAGTGTGGCGGTCATCGCGAAGATCCATCTACGAGGAGCGGTCATGGGCAGAGATTAGGCAGCGGGGACTGGGAGGGGTCCCAGCAAACCGGACGCCCTCACCGCCCACGGCTCCGATACTGAAATCCCGCGCCGATCACCACATTCCAAAACGATCACTGAACTTCCATCTCAAGGCCACTCCGGCATCTGGGACCTTGAGGTCAGGGCTGGGTGGTGTCCACGATGAAGCGGCGACTGAGACTGATCTCGCCCGAGAGCAGGCCCAGGTCGGCGGTCACCGTCAGCTCGTACTCCCCGTCCCGCAACGCCCCCACATCGAGCACCCTGTGGCTTCCGCTCCACAGGGTGGGGACGATCTCGCCGTTCAGCCTGACCTCGACATTGCGCAGCGCCTCGTCGTCGCTGCGACCGACCGTGTCCACCGTGAGCGTGGCCTCGGAGAGCGCGGCGGCGTTCAGCACGCCGCTGCTGGGGATGCCGCGTATCCGGAGCTCCGGCTGGTTCACCGCGTTGGCCACCGCAATGCAGCCGATCGCCAGGGCGGCGGCGACAGCGGCAACCAGAAGTGTGATGAGCACCCTGCGCAGGGACCGGGTTCGCACAGGGTCCGACGTCTTCAAGGCCAGCCGCATGGACACATCCTTCGAGAAGTTGCTGCTGTGGGTCGTCGGCTCCGCCTCTTCGTCCCGCCCGTGGCCTTTGCATCGGCTTCCTGCACCGGCCTGAGGACAGAGGGGCCCGAGGACACGGACTCGCGGGTATCCGGCGACCCTGATGGTGCCACCTCAACCGTCACGGAATCCAGTTCGCCCTCACCCTCCCCTAGCCTCGATCTTTCGTGATTGGCCGTCAGCTCTTGGTGGCGGCCAATCTGCGTTCGGTGGTGGTTTTCGGGTGTGACGGCGGCCCGACTGTCG
>NZ_JBSFUU010000048.1:0-73277 GCF_053591955.1 Streptomyces sp. NPDC002845
TGCCGTGCGGGCGCTCGGGGGTGCCCTCGGAACGCGGGAAGAACTCGTACCAGGAGCCGTACAACGCCCGCTCCCGCTCCACCAGCAGCGGCAACGTCTCCGAAGCCGTCACGAGATCCCGCAGCGGATACCGGGTGAGCACCGCGTCCACCCGCGGCATCAGCGCGGCGGCGAAACGGGCCGCGGGCGGCAGGGAGTCGTCGCGCATCGCCCGCACGGCGGCCAGCACCGTGTGGCGTGCCGCGCGCTCGGGCACGTGCGCGGCGGCCCGCTCGTACAGATCGGCGCCCTCCTCCAGGACCAGCCCGGTGTCGATGCCCGCCGGGATCTTGATGCCTGCCGTCCGGCGCCAGGTGGCCAGGGGGTCGCTCCAGGCCTCGACCCGGTATGTCCAGAGGCCCACCGCGCCCGGTGTGACCTCGGCGCCCCAGCGGTCGCTGCCCGGGGCCAGTTCGCGCATCGGTGTCCAGGGGCCGGGGCGGCCCTCGGGATCCTCCAGTACGACATTGGCGGCCACCGCGTCATGGCCCTCGCGGAAGACCGTGGCGGTGACCTGGAAGGACTCGCCCGGAACGGCCTTCGCCGGGCGTCTGCCGCACTCGACGGCCGGGCGGACATCCCGGACAGGAATGCGGCCGATGGCCGGTCTCGGGCTCATCGGGCTCATGGGTCTCACCTCTGCTGTTCTCGGGCCGGCGCTGGGCCGGCGGGTCACTGCCTCCCTCTCGTGGAACGCCGGCCCGGCGGCGGACCGCGTCGGGAGGCGCGGCTCTTGTGGACCTGGCGGCTCTCCTCCCGGAGGTAGGTGAGCAGGTTGGTCCGCAGATAGAGTTCGGCGGCCTCGACCGCCTCCCGCGCGCAGCGTTTCCCCATCAGGACGCACAAGGTGTAGCCCGAGTCCTCGAAGCCGTCCCTGGCCGTGCGGTCGTCCGGTGACGCGAGCATCACGCGTTCCCACGCCCGATACCGTTCCAGGTGCCGGGCGACCTCGGCTTTGGCGGGCAGCAGCATGGCGCTCGTCACCTTCTCGACGCTGTCGGTGGGGCACGCTCCCGGAACGGGGCGTGCACGAAGGAGGTATCGGCCCGTACGGGGGCCAGAGACCTTCACTCATGGTGCACGTGTGACGACCCAGCGTCCTGTTGGATCTTCAACTACCCGCCGACCGGCCGCGCTGAGCTGCCTCGATGAGCGCGGTCGCGCTCTCGTGTTGCACGAATGGACCAGCACTCCCACCCTGGAGCTGACTCAGAAGCGATCAGCGCTCACGCTTCGTGCTCGGGGCTCGGCCCGCTCGGACGACGATCCGCTCGGACGAGGAGGAGCGAGAGCTTCGCAGGTGAGGAGCCAACGACGATGAAGACCGCAGTGCCCTGCTACTACCACCTCGACGTGGAGGTCGGCCCCGAACGGGTCGGACAGGTCAGGCGCATCCTGGCCGCTTACCTCCGCCTCTGGGACCTGGAAACCCTCGTCGAACCCGTCTGCGCCAACGCCGAGCTGCTGCTGCGCGCGATCGACGAGCACACGACGGACAAGAACACGTCGATCGAGCTGTGGTGGAACGGACAGCACCTCATCACCGCCGTCGGGGAGAACGACCGGAACCTGCGCCCCGACCAGGACCTGCGCCCCTGCCTGACCCGCATCGCCGCGCTGAGCGACGGCTGGGGCTGCTGCGGGACGGAGAACGGCGGCAAGGTGATCTGGTTCTCCCAGCGCGCCCGTGCCGGCGAACGCGTCCCGCTGGTGCCGATCGCGCCCTCGCCGACGCTGCGGGAGGTGCTTCAGGTGCCCCGCGAGGTACCGGCCGCCGTCCTCGCCAGTACGCCGGACACCCGGTCGGGCGTACTGGAGGACACGCGGTGACCGTGCGGCCGCGCCGCAGAGGGGTGCCCGCCCGGAACGGGCACCCCTATCCGCTGGGCGCGTCCTTCGACGGCGAGGGCACCAACTTCGCGCTGTTCAGCGAGGTCGCCACACACGTCGACCTCGTCCTCGTCGATGACGACGGCCGCCACCACACCGTCCCGCTGACCGAGTACGACGGCTTCGTGTGGCACTGCTACCTCCCCGGCGTCGGACCGGGGCAGCGCTACGGCTACCGCGTGCACGGGCCCTGGGACCCGGCCGCCGGCCACCGGTGCAATCCGGCGAAGCTGCTCCTCGACCCGTACGCCACCGCCGTGGACGGGCAGATGGACAACCACGCCTCGCTCTACGAACGCGCGCCCACGGGGCCCGACCCGGCCGACAGCGCCGGCCACACCATGCTCGGCGTGGTCACCGACCCGGCCTTCGACTGGGGCGACGACCGCCCGCCCCGGCGGTCGTACGCCGACACCGTCATCTACGAGGCCCATGTCCGCGGCCTCACCCGCACCCACCCGGAGATCCCCGACGAACTCCGGGGCACCTACGCGGGGTTGGCCCACCCCGCGGCCGTCGAGCACCTGACCTCGCTGGGGGTGACCGCGGTCGAGCTGATGCCGGTGCACCAGTTCGTCCAGGACGGGGTGCTGCGCGACCGGGGGCTGTCCAACTACTGGGGCTACAACACGATCGGCTTCTTCGCGCCCCACAACGCCTACGCCGCCCACGGCACCCGCGGCGAACAGGTCACCGAGTTCAAGGCCATGGTCAAGGCGCTGCACGCGGCCGGGCTGGAAGTGATCCTCGACGTGGTCTACAACCACACCGCCGAGGGCAACGAGAAGGGCCCGACCCTCTCCTTCCGGGGCATCGACAACGCCTCGTACTACCGCCTGGTGGACGGCGACTGGGCCCACTACTACGACACCACCGGCACCGGGAACAGCCTGCTGATGCGGCACCCCTACGTGCTCCAGCTGATCATGGACTCGCTGCGGTACTGGGTCACCGAGATGCACGTGGACGGCTTCCGCTTCGACCTCGCGGCCACCCTGGCCCGGCAGTTCCACGAGGTGGACCGGCTGTCGGCGTTCTTCGACCTGATCCAGCAGGACCCGGTGATCAGCAGGGTCAAGCTCATCGCCGAACCGTGGGACGTCGGCGAGGGCGGCTACCAGGTGGGCAACTTCCCGCCGCTGTGGTCGGAGTGGAACGGCAGGTACCGTGACGCCGTACGGGACTTCTGGCGTGCCGGCGAGCACACGCTCGCCGAGTTCGCCTCCCGTCTGACCGGCTCCTCGGACCTGTACGAGCACAGCCGGCGCCGCCCGCGCGCCAGCGTCAACTTCGTCACCGCGCACGACGGTTTCACCCTGCGCGACCTGGTCTCGTACAACGACAAGCACAACGAGGCCAACGGTGAGCAGGGCCGGGACGGCGAGAGCGTCAACCGCTCCTGGAACTGCGGGGCCGAGGGCCCCACGCGCGATCGGCGCGTCCTCGCGCTGCGCGCCCGCCAGCAGCGCAACCTGCTGGCCACCCTGCTGCTGTCCCAGGGGATCCCCATGCTGTGCCACGGCGACGAGCTCGGCCGCACCCAGCGCGGCAACAACAACGCGTACTGCCAGGACAACGAGGTCTCCTGGATCGACTGGCGGCTGACCGGTGAGCAGCGCGAGCTGATGGACCTCACACGGCGCCTGATCGCCCTGCGCGCCGCCCACCCCGTACTGCGCCGCCGCCGCTTCTTCCGCGGCGAGACGGCGACGCACGCGGACCAGCCGCTGCCCGACCTGGTGTGGCTGCTGCCGGACGCGCGCGAGATGGCCGACCTGGACTGGCAGCGCTCCGACGCGCACGCCGTCGGCGTCTTCCTCAACGGCGACGCCATCGCGGAACCCGACCCGCGCGGCCGCCCGGTGGTCGACGACTCCTTCCTGCTCCTGCTGAACAGCTACTGGGAGCCGATGGTCTTCCGCCTGCCCGACGCCACGTACGGCGAGTGCTGGACGACCTGCATCGACACTGCCGAGCCGCACGGTGACCCGGACGAGTCGGAGCACAAGGCGGACACGGAGCTGTGTGTCGAGGCACGGAGCCTGGTGCTGCTGTCGCGGCCTTCCCGGCCCCGGCCGCACAGGACCAGGGCGTCGACCAAGCCGGCCAGGCAGACCAAGCCAACCAAGCAGACCGAGCCAGCCAAGTCGTCCAAGTCGTCCAGGACGGCTCGGAAAGCGTGACGACAGGGGAGCCGGTCAGTCCGCCGGACGCCAGGTCACCGTGAACTGGGCTCCGTCCGGGTCACGGAGCACGGCCTCGTCCTCGCTCTGCCGCAGGACGGTTCCCCCGTGGGCCTCGGCGGTCTTGGCGCAGGCCGCCACATCGGAGGTCGGGAAGTGGACCTGCCAGTGGGGCCGGATCGTCGGATCGGGCGCCGCCTCCAGCGCCCCGGAGCTGATCCGGGCCACGACGTCGCCCTCGCTGCGCAGCACGACCTCGTTGCCCTCGTAGTGGACCTCGCAGCAGCCGGGACGGTCCGAGGCCCACTCCAGGACCTCGCCGTAGAAGATGGCGGCGTCGAAGGCGTCGCGGGTGTGCAGCCGGATGAAGACCGGGGCGGCCCGCCGCCAGGCCTCCCAGTCGGTGAGGAGCTCCCCCTCCCAGATCCCGAAGGAGGCTCCGTCCCGGTCGGCCAGCAGGGCCGCACGGCCGGGCGGGAAGGAGATCGGCCCCACCGCTGCCGTACCCCCGCGCTCCCGGGCCCTGGCGGCGGCCTCGTCGGCGCTGGCCACGGCGAAGTACGGGGTCCAGGCGACCGCCATCTGCCACATGGAGGCCACCGCGGCGATCCCCGCGATGGGAGTTCCGTCCGACACGGCGATCCGGAAGTGGTCGCCGAGCTTGGCCGAGCGCCACTTCCAGCCCAGTACGGCCTGATAGAAGGCCTCGGCGGCATCGAGGTCGCGGGTGGTCAGACTCACCCAGCACGGGGCACCGAACACGGAATGGGTGGAGACGATGGTCTTCGCACCGCTGGGGGGTGTCATGTCGTGGTTCATGGCAGTCGCGTCCTGGTCTCGTCGGCCGACACACACACCGGTCGGACACCAGTGTCCAACCGGACCCGCGCCCCGTGCCTGTCGAGTACCCGGACGGCGCCCCCGAAACGGACGGCGGATCCGCGCCTCCGGCCCGCGAGGTCGCGCAGCCCCCGCACGGCCGTACGGGTGACGCCTGAGCCGGGCGGTCCCCGAAACGGCCACGCGGACTCCCCGCGCGAACGGATCGACGGGCCGGGTCGGTGAGGAGCCTCACGCCGAAGGGCGCCCGCCGTAAACCTCTCTCCGGCCGATCGGGATTTTCCTGAGGGCAGAACGCCGGTCCCTTCCCGTGGCGTTCCGCGATCCTAGGCTGAAGGGGTGAGCAATCAAGCGCCGAACGAAGCCCGCGTCATTCCCCTGCGCCCGGCGGCGAACGCCCCGGCCCCGACCCCCGCCGCCCCGGCCGCCAAGGAACCCCTCTGGCGCGACCTCGTCGGTGACGTGCTCCGGCGTGAACGGCTCGCACAGGAGCGGACGTTGAAGGACGTGGCCGGGGCGGCGCGGATCTCGATGCCGTACCTCTCGGAGCTGGAGCGGGGCCGCAAGGAGGCCTCCTCGGAGGTCCTCGCGGCCGCCGCCCGCGCCCTCGGTCTCGGCCTGGGCGATCTGCTGTCCCGGGCCCACGGCGATCTCACCCGGCGGCACGCGCAGCCGCGGACGACGACCTCGTCGCCGTACAACGGGCTGTGCCTGGCCGCGTAGCGGTCACACCCCCACGGGCCGTCGGCTGATCACCTCGTCGGCGAGCCCGTACGCGACGGCCTCCCGCGCGGTGAAGACCTTGTCGCGGTCCATGTCCGCGCGGAGGGCCGCCGTGTCGTGGTGCGTGTGCCGGGAGAGGACCTCCTCGATCTGGGCGCGGATGCGGACCATTTCCTTGGCCTGGAGCGAGAGGTCCGACACCGTGCCCTGGCGGCCGCTGCTCGCGGGCTGACCGAGCAGCACGCGAGCGTGCTCCAGGACGAAGCGACGGCCCGGGTCCCCGCCCGCCAGCAGCACCGCCGCCGTGGAGGCCGCCTGGCCCACGCAGAACGTCGCGATCGGCGCCTGCACGAAGGTCATCGTGTCGTAGATCGCCATGAGCGAAGAGATCGAGCCGCCGGGTGAGTTGATGTAGATGGCGATCTCGTTCTCCGGGGCCGACGACTCCAGATGGAGGAGCTGGGCGATGACGACATTGGCGACCCCGTCGTCGATCTCCGTGCCGAGGAAGATGATCCGCTCGGACAGCAGCCGGCTGAACACGTCGTACGACCGCTCGCCCTGCGGGGTGCGCTCGACGACGTTCGGAATCGTGTATGTCCCCATGGCTACAGTCCCATCCGTCGCCTTGACGAGGCCGGCCGCACGTCGTCGAGCGACTCGACGACCCGGTCGACCATCCCGTACTCGCGTGCCTGCTCGGCCGTGAACCACCGGTCGCGGTCGCCGTCCCGGGCGATCGTCTCGGGAGACTGCCCGGTGTGCTCGGCCGTGATCCGTTCGATCGCCTGCTTTGTGAACTCCAGGTTCTCCGCCTGGATCTCGATGTCGGCGGTGGTCCCGCCGATGCCCGCCGACGGCTGGTGCATCATGATCCGCGCGTTCGGCAGCGCGAACCGCTTGCCGTGCGTGCCCACACTGAGCAGGAACTGCCCCATGCTCGCGGCGAAGCCCATGGCGAGCGTCGACACGTCGTTGGGGATCAGCCGCATCGTGTCGTAGATCGCGAGCCCGGCCGTCACCGAACCGCCCGGGCTGTTGATGCAGAGACTGATGTCGGTGCGCGGGTCCTCCGCCGACAGCACCAGCAGCTGGGCGCAGACCCGGTTGGCCGACACCTCGTCGACCTGGGTGCCCAGGAAGACGATCCGCTGCGCGAGCAGTTGCGCGGCCAGATGGTCGTCGAACCGCGACGCCGGGGTGTCCCCCTCCTCGGCCCGCGGTGCCGGGCCTGCTGCCCAGCCGGTGATGAGTGGAGTCATCGGTCCTCCCAGTCGTTGACGCGGCGGTGGTCGCCGCGCACTCCACTCTTGCCCCGGAGCGGCTGTCACCTGGGCTTTCTCTGCCCGCGGCAGATCTGCCACGGGCAGACGGCGCTCAGGGACGGGCGGCCGGGCCCGCGTCCCGCAGCTGCCGGAAGAAGGCCCGTACGTCCCCGACCAGCAGGTCCGGCACCTCCAGGGCCGCGAAGTGCCCGCCCCGGTCGAACTCCGTCCAGCGCGCGATGAAGTTCGTACGGTCCGCGATGTGCCGCATCGGTATGAAGTTCTCGCGGGGGAAGACGGCCAGGGCGGTCGGCGTCGTCGACGGCTCGGGCGCGGCACCCCACCCGTCGGCGTGCGCCCGCTCGTAGTAGATGCGGGCGGACGATCCCGCGGTGCCGGTGAGCCAGTACAGCATCACGTTGGTGAGCAGCAGATCCCGGTCGACGGCGTCCTCCGGGCGGTCGGCGGAGTCCGTCCACTCCTTGAACTCCTCGGCGATCCAGGCGAGTTGGCCGACCGGCGAGTCCGCCAGCGCGTACGCGAGGGTCTGCGGCCGGGTGGACTGGAGCACACCGTAGCCCTGCTGTTCGCGCACCCACTCCTGCGTGCGCTCCCAGGAGGCCAGCGCCCGCTGGCGCTCGGCCGGGCTCAGGGCGGCCGGCTCCTCCTCGCTCGGCGGCGTGGTGACGGCCGCGTCGGGCAGCAGGTTCAGGTGGACGCCGATGACGTGCTCGGGGCGGGTGCGGCCCAGCTCGCGGGAGATGACCGCGCCCCAGTCCCCGCCCTGCGCGCCGTACCGCCGATAACCGAGCCGTTCCATCAGCTCGGCCCATGCCGAGGCCACCCGGCGGTACTCCCAGCCGGGCTCCCGCGTCGGCCCGGACAGACCGAACCCCGGAATGCTCGGTATCACCAGATGGAACGCGTCGGCGGGGTCCCCGCCGTGGGCCCGGGGGTTCGTCAACGGGCCGGCGATGTCGGTGAATTCGACGATCGAACCCGGCCAGCCGTGCGTGATGACCAGCGGGGTCGCGTCCGGTTCGGGGGACCGGACATGGGCGAAGTGCACGGTCGCGCCGTCGATCTCCGTGGTGAACTGCGGCCAGGAGTTCAGCCGCGCCTCGGCGGCACGCCAGTCGTAGTCGTGCCGCCAGTAGTGCACGAGGTCGCGCAGATGGCCGAGGGGGACGCCGTACGCCCAGCCCACGCCCGGCAGCTCGTCCGGCCAGCGGGTGCGGTCGAGGCGGGTGTGCAGGTCGTCGAGGTCGGCCTGGGGGATGTCGAGGCGGAACGGGCGGATTTCGTGCGGGTGCGTAGGGGCCATGTGCGCGGATGGTAGTTCCGGTGGGCGGTTCGGCATCCCCGGTTTTTCGGCCGCGCGGCATCCGGTGGGGTCCTGTGCGCGTGCCACCGATGAGTTTCGGGTCGAGGATCGGTCGATACAGGTGACGACACTCTCGCGACCGAGGAGGCACCCATGCCCGCGAACGGATTCACCACCTGTCTGTGGTTCGACGGCCAGGCCGAGGAAGCGGCCGCCTACTACGTCTCGGTCTTCAAGAACTCCCGGCTCGGCCGGATCAGCCGCTACACCGAGGCCGGGCCCGGCCCCGCCGGTTCCGTGGTCACCGCCGAGTTCGTGGCCAACGGCCAGAAATTCGTCGCCCTGAACGGCGGCCCGGAGTTCACCTTCAGCGAGGCCATCTCCTTCCAGATCCTCTGCGACGACCAGGACGAGGTCGACCACTACTGGAACCGGTTCATCGCGGACGGCGGCGAGGCCGGTCCCTGCGGCTGGCTCAAGGACAAGTACGGCCTGTCCTGGCAGGTCGTCCCCGCCAGGCTCATCGAACTGGTCAGCGACCCGGACCCGGAGAAGGCCGCCCGCGCCACCCGGGCCATGCTCTCCATGACCAAGCTCGACATCGCCGCCCTGGAGAAGGCGTACGCGGGCGAGTGACCCCCGGACCACGGCCGGGGCCGTCACCCCGTACCCGTACGGCCTCTTCGAGTCCATCCCCGCCATCCACGGGCTCACCCGGCTGCGCGCTGGGTGACGTGGTCCGCGATCGTCCGGGTGATCTCCCGGGCGATCCGCAGGATGCCGGGGGAGCGGACCGGGCACGGCTTCGGCTCGGACGTCGTGGGGGCCAGGCAGAAGCGGAGGTAGTCCTCGTCGTGGTGCAGGGCGGTGCGGCCCTGGTCCGGCTGGGTGCAGTACGCGGTGTGCTCGCGCTCGTACTCCGTGCACGGCAGGTACTGGGTCCAGGTGTAGCGCGCCGAGTCGGGGCTCACGGTGCTGCCCGCGTCCGCGACGAGGTCGCCCGAGGCCTTGGCCCGCTCCTTGCAGAGGGCGTTGACGCGGCGCACCCGGTCCGGGGTGATGGGGTCGGGACCCTGCAGTACCCACACGACGGTCGGCCGGTGCGAGCCGCCGGCGCCGGCGATCTGGTCCGTCAGCCGTTCGGCGTCGGCGGCGTACCGCGCGAAGTACCTGTCCTCGTCCTGGTCGTACGTGGTGCCGTCCATGCAGGGCGTGTAGTCCCAGGCGTTGCTCCGGAACTGCAGTACCACGTAGTCCGGGCGCAGCCGGTGGACCAGCGTGGCGGCCTTGTCCCGCGCCGGCGCGAGCGACCGGTCGGCGGTGTCCTCCAGGTAGTCGCAGAGCGTGGTGCCCGAGTAGGGGGCGCTGGTGTAGCGCGCGTTCAGGCCGGCCCGCAGCTGCTGCCCGAGGACGTTCTGGTTCTCCATGGCGAGGGAGTCGCCGAGGCAGAGCACCGTGGGCGCCTTCTTCGGGGCGGCCGAGGGGCTCGGGTAGGCGGCTGCCCGCTGACGTGTGGTCGCGGAGGGCTCGGGGGCCTCGCGCGTGGGTGCAGGCGCGGGTGTGGACTCCGGGCCCCCGCACGCGCCCAGCAGCAGCCCGGCCGGCGACGCCGCCATGACCACGTTCCGCGGCTTGCGCATGCGGCGCAACTCCCGCCCCGGTCACCGAAACGGCTCCCCAGGCAAGCAGAGGCGGCCTCAAGGGGGAAGACATGCGTCAGCCACGGGGGCGGGCGTCCGGCCGTACGCCGAGCAGGCGTGCGACCGGACGCCCCGAGGACTCAGGGGGTCATGCCCCCGGTGCACGCGGCACCCGGCTCCGGGGTCTGCTCGCCCTGCACGTACTTGTCCAGGAACTTCTGGACCCGCGCGTCCGACGCCGAGTCCACCTTCAGCTGGTTGCCCCAGGCGCTCAGCACGATCGGCGAGGACTGGTCCTCGTACGGGCTCATGAAGGTGTACGTCGTGTTGGTGACCAGCTCGGACAGGTCGTCGACGTCCGCCTTGGAGGCCTTGTCGTTGTATGTGACCCAGACGGCGCCGTGCTCCAGCGCGTGCACGGCGTTCTCGTTCGGCACGGCCTTCGTGTAGACCTGCGCGTCGCAGTTCACCCAGACCTGGTTGTGGTCGCCGCCGACGGGCGGGCTCATCGGGTAGTCGACGGTCTCGGCCACGTGGTTCTGGCTGAGGTCGGACCAGGTCTGCACGCCCTCGACCGGCGCGGCCTTCGCCTCCTCCTTCTCCTGGGCGGCGTCGACCAGGTACCAGCCGCCGCCGACCAGTCCGGCGAGGATCACGGCGGTGGCGCCGAGGGTGAGCAGGCGGTAGCGCCGCTCACGGGCCTGCTCGGCGCGGCGCAGCTCCTCGATGCGGGCGCGACGGGCCGCGCTCTGTGCCTTGGCGTTGGATTTGCCCATGGGAACGTCCTTCTCCCCGCCGTGTGTTCGGAGCACGGCGGTACTGCGTGTGGTGGTCGGGATCGGAAATGCGGTGAGGCGGGGCGGTGCGCGGCTGTCCGCCCTGGACCCGGACTAGACCCGGAGGAGCTGCAGTTCGTGGAGATCGGGAGGACGGGCCGCGCCAGGTTCCCGGGACGGGGCGAGCGCCGCGCGGGCGGGGGCGGCCGGGGGCTGTCCCGGGGCGCAGGCCCGGTCCGCGCCGAAGAGGGGCGTGTGGCCGAGTACGCCGTGGTGGCGTTGCGCGCCGTGGCAGTGGTGATCGCGCGGGCCCTTCTCGCACGGATCCCGGTCCGCGTGCTGCGGCACCCCGGCGTCCAGGCGTTCGTCCGCCGTCGCGGAGGGCGCCCGGGGCGCCGGCGTGACGGCGGACGTGGATGTGACCGCCGAGGGCTCGGCGGCCCGCGCCGGAGGAGCGCTCACACAGAACAGCGCGAAGGTCGCCGACCCCACCAGGAGCGCGAGGAACAGGCGCGCCCACCGGCCGCGGGCACGCGACAGCGTCGTACGCCTACGACGGAACCGCGGACCGGACATGAGGACGCCTGTCGACTCAAGGGATTCGGGACAGTGAGCGCCGCTGAAATTATCAGACCGACGGCGAACGGCTGTGCGCAGGATTGACACCGGCTCACTTTGTCGTGTTCTCGACATTGGCGTCCGGGGTCCGCCCAGGCCCCATGCCTGAGGGCGCCGTTCCGGTGTCCCCGTACGCCTCCGTTCTCACCTGCAAGGGGTGACGTCCGTGTTCAGAGGCGCCAAGGCACTCTGTGCCAGCTTCATATCCGTCACGCTGACCCTCGGCCTGTGCACACCAGCGGTGGCCGCCGACAGCGCCGACAGCACGGCACCGCCGCGCGGCTGGGTGGGCACCTGGGAGTCCCCGGCGGCGGTCGGCGCGAGCACCGACGAGCTCGCCCCGGGCGACTCCGTGCGCCAGGTCGTGCCCGTCGGCGTCGGCGGCCCTCGGGTCCGCGTGCGGCTCTCCCACGAGTTCGGCACCGCGCCGCTGCCGCTCGGCCGGGTGACCGTCGCCGTCCGGGGGGACCATCTGCACCCGAACGACGCGGGATGCGAGGCGATGGCGGCCGCGGTCGACCTGACGACCTTGTGACCGCCTCCCGTGAGGACCGGCGTCTCCGTGATCCGCCTACGGTGCGGGAGGGAAGCGCCGCTCCGTGAGGTCGTTGACCAGCACCGCCGCCCCGTCGAAGCGCCCCGCCTTGAGGTCCCGCAGGGCCTGCTGGGCCTGGGAGAGCGGGTAGGTGTGCGTGGTGGCGCGTATGCCGTGGCGGGCGGCCAGGGCGAGGAACTCGCGGCCGTCCTCGCGGGTGTTGGAGGTGACGCTGCGGACTTCCTTCTCGTAGAACAGGTCGGTCTCGTAGCGCAGCGGGGGCGTGTCGCTCAGGTGGATGCCGGCGATCGACAGGATTCCGCCGCGGTCGAGGGCGCGCAGGGCGACGGGGACGAGGTCGCCGACCGGGGCGAAGAGGATCGCGCTGTCCAGGGGCTCGGGCGGTGGGTCGTACGCGTCAGCCGCGGAGGCGCAGCCGAGGTCCAGCGCGAGCTGTCGCGCATCCGCGCCCCGGGTCATCACGTGCACGGTGGCGCCCTCGGCGAGGGCCAGCTGCGCGCACAGATGGGCGCTGCCGCCGAAGCCGTACAGGCCGAGCCGTCCGCCCGGCGGCAGTGACGCCCGCTTCAGCGCGCGGTAGCCGATGATGCCCGCGCAGAGCAGGGGTGCCACGGTCACGTCGCCGACGTCGCCGGGCAGGGGGTAGGCGAAAGCGGCCGGGACGGTCGTGTACTCGGCGTAGCCGCCGTCGGCGTCCCAGCCGGTGTACGCCGAATCGGGGCACAGGTTCTCGTTGCCACGCACGCAGTACGCGCAGGTGCCGTCGGCCCGCCGCAGCCAGGCCACGCCCACCCGGTCGCCGGGCGCGAAGCCGCGTACGTCCTCGCCCATGGCCGCGACCGTGCCGATGACCTCGTGCCCGGGTGTCACCCCCGGCCGGCGCACGGGCAGATCGCCCTCACTGACATGCAGATCGGTCCGGCACACGCCGCAGGCGCGGACATGCACCAGCAGTTCGTCGGCCCCCGGCACCGGCACCGGCTTCTCGGCGAACCGCAGGGGTCCGTCCTCGACCGGGCCCGGCCGGGTCACCTCCCACGCGCGCATCAGTGCGTGCTCCCGCGCCTGCGTCATCCCGTACCCCGTCCCGTCGACGACCGACCGTCCCCGGGCAACCAGTCTCGTACGGTCCGTCCCCTTCGGCGCGCGGCCGGGCGAAAGGCTGGCTAGCGTGAAACGGGGGCACACCACCCGTCGAATCGAGGAGAGCCGCAGCCATGGCCGCATTTCCCGAGGGATCGCCCTGCTGGGCCGACGCCATGTTCAGCGATGTCGAGGGGGCGAAGCGCTTCTACGGCGACGTCCTGGGCTGGACGTTCGGCGAGGCGTCGACCGACTACGGCAACTACACGCAGGCCTACGCGGATGGCAAGGCGGTCGCCGCCGTCGTACCGCCGATGCCGGGGCAGGAGGGCCAGTCCGCCTGGTGTCTGTACCTCGCCTCCCCGGACGCCACCGCCACCGCCGCCAAGATCCGTGCAGCCGGCGGCGAGGTGCTGATGGAGCCGATGCAGGTCGGCGAGTTCGGCACCATGCTGCTGGCCCGTGACCCGGGCGGCGTCGTCTTCGGGGTCTGGCAGGCGGGCGCCCACACGGGCTTCGAGGCGGTGGCCGAACCCGGCGCGTACTGCTGGGCCGAGGTCTTCACCCGCGAACCGGAGAAGTCCGACGCGTTCTTCCCGGCCGTCTTCCCGTACCGGAGCAAGCAGATGGAGGACCCCGAGAACCCCGAGATGGACTTCCGGGTCTACGAGGTGGGCGAGAACATCGCCCTCGGCCGCATGAAGATGACGGACGACTTCCCGCCCGAGGTACCGCCGTACATCAACGTCTACTTCACCGTCCCCGACTGCGACGAAGCGGTCACCACGGCCGCCGAACTCGGCGGCATCCTCCGGTTCGGCCCGATGGACACCCCCTTCGGCCGCTTCGCCGCCCTCACCGACCCCCAGGGCGCGCCGTTCTCCGTCATCGACGTCACGACGACGAAGGGCGAGATGCCGAAGATGACGGAGGCCTGAGCCCACGCTCCGGTCACGGCCGGGACGCGGGCCCCCGGAACCGCCCGCGTCCCCGTCCGTGGCATGATCGGGCACATGCTGGAACGCGTTGTGGCCGCCTGTGACGGGGCGTCGAAGGGAAATCCCGGACCCGCCGGATGGGCCTGGGTGGTCGCCGACACCGAGGAGACCCCCACCCGCTGGGAGGCCGGCCCGCTGGGCACGGCCACCAACAACGTCGCCGAACTCACCGCGCTGGAGCGGCTGCTGACGGCGATCGACCCCGCCGTACCGCTGGAGGTCCGGATGGACTCCCAGTACGCGATGAAGGCCGTCACCACCTGGCTGCCCGGCTGGAAGCGCAAGGGCTGGAAGACGGCCTCCGGCAAGCCCGTCGCCAACCAGGAGCTGGTCGCGCGCATCGACGAACTCCTCGACGGGCGCTCCGTCGAATTCCGCTACGTCCCCGCCCACCAGGTCGACGGCGACCGCCTCAACGACTTCGCCGACCGCGCCGCCAGCCAGGCGGCCACCGTCCAGCAGCCCGCGGGCAGCGACCTGGGCTCCCCGGTACCCCCGCCCTCACCCGACGTGGTCCCGGCCCGCAAGGCCGCCTCGAAGAAGCCCGCGCGCACGGGGAGCTCGTCGCGCACGATCAAGGCCAAGTTCCCCGGACGCTGCGTGTGCGGCCGCCCGTACGCGGCGGGGGAGCCCATCGCCAAGAACGCCGAGGGCTGGGGGCACCCGGAATGCCGTACGGCTCAGACGTCCGGGGTCTAGCGGAACGTCGGGGCGGGACCGGCCGGACCGCTCAGTCCGTGTCGAAGGTGTAGTGCGCCGTGTGGTCGAGCAGCGCCGCTGGCGTCGTGTCGTGCCACGGCTTCATCGTCTCGTGGAGGTCGACCACGTTCGGGGTGCCGGCGGCCGGAGCGTACGGGGAGCCGGGGTGGCGGCGCTGCCAGTCGGACCAGAGTTTGTCGACGTAGGCGTGGTGCAGCCAGAACACCGGGTCGTTGGGGGAGACGCCGGTGGCCATCTGGCCGCCCACCCAGACGTGCACACGATTGTGGAGGTTGACGCCCCGCCAGCCTTCGAGATGGTTGCGGAACCCGTCCGAGGCGCTGTTCCAGGGCGCCATGTCGTACGTGGACATCGCGAGCACGGACTCGACCTCGGCCCGGGTGGGCAGTTCCCGCACCGCTCCGCCGAGTGCGCGCCGCAGATACGTCCGGCCGTCGACCCGGACACTGACCGGCCAGTTCCCGGTGGCCGCCGCGAACGCCCCGTCCATCACCCGCCCGTCCCGGCTGCGCCCGGTGCCGCCGAGAAAGTCGGGCGCCCACAGGGAGGAACGTATCGAGCGGTCGGCGGTCCAGTCCCAGTACGGCAGTGCCACGTCGGGGTCGACGGCCTGCAGGGCCTGTTCGAACTCCAGGAGGAATCTGCGGTGCCAGGGCAGGAAGGAGGGCGAACGGTGGCCCGTCCGCTCGCCGTTGTCGGTGTCACTGAGGATGAACGCGTTGTGGGTCGTGACGAAGGCGTCGTAGCGGCCATCGCGCTTGAGCTCGATCAGCGCGTCGACGAAGCGGTGCTTCTCGGCGGCGGTCAGATGCGCCTGGTTCTTGCGTACGGTCATGGGTGTGCGGCTCGCCAATCTGCTTGCTGAAGCGGTGAGGTGAAGGCGGGTCAGTCGAACGGGAGGAGTGGAGCGCCCTGCAGCTCCACCACCGCGGCACGGGCGGCGGCGCGCGATGTCGGCACGGGGTCGTAGTGGCTGACGACGCTGATCCAGCTGCCGTCGGCGTTGCGCATCACGTGCAGTTCGACCCCGTCGATGAACACGGCGTACCCGGCGCCGTGATGGTGACCGCCCCCGTTCGCCGGGCGGCCCACGATGCGGCGGCCCCGGTAGACCTCGTCGAAGGCCTCGGGCCCGTCGTGCCGCCCGGTGGCGGACGACCGGGGTGCGACGACGGTCTCGGCGCCTGCCGCGGCGGTCAGCGCGGCCGCGGTCCCGAGGGCGCGGCGACGGGTGATTTCGGGCATGCGGAGTCCTCCTGCGGGACGGAGTGGCTGATGACTCGGCATGCCTATCGGCTCGGCGGAGAACGGGAGAAGTCGCGGATGTCCGGTTGGCCGTGATCAGGACAATTGGCCAAATGTCGTGCAAGTTTCAACGGCGATGATCTTGCTGTACCGGATCTTCACCGCTCGGCGGAGGCGGAAATTCCGCACCGAGTGCCGGGCTGGCGCCGATGATCTTGCGGTGCGACCCCGGGGCGAGTGGTCCGGCTCACGCCCGCAATGTGACGCGAAGTCCATGCGTCGCCTCGGCGGGAGGCGGCCGGGGCGCTGCTACCCTTCGTGCCCAATTGATCGCACTGCGCAACGAACGGGAGTGTGCGTGAGAATCGCATGCGTCGGCGGCGGACCCGCGAACCTGTACTTCTCGATCCTGATGAAGCGACAGGACCCGTCCCACGACATCACCGTCCACGAACGGAACCCGGCCGGATCGACGTACGGCTGGGGCGTGACCTACTGGGCCGCCCTGCTCGGTGAACTCCGCGCGAACGACCCCGAGTCCGCCCTCGCCATCAGTGAGAGCTCCCACTGCTGGAGCGACGGGGTCGCCCACGTCCGCGACCTCCGTACCGTGCACCACGGGGACGAGGGCTTCGGCATCGGCCGGCACCGGATGCTCGAACTGCTCGCCGAGCGTGCCGCGTCACTCGGTGTGCGCCTGGAGTTCGAGCACGAGGTCGAGCCCGACGCGATCCCGGACGCCGACCTGGTCGTCGCGGGCGACGGCGTCAACAGCCGGCTGCGCGAGCGGTACGCCGACCACTTCGGCACCGACATCAGGCTCGGCCGGAACCCCTACATCTGGCTCGGCACCACCAAGGTCTTCGACTCCTTCACCTTCTCCTTCCAGGAGACCGACCACGGCTGGATCTGGGCCTACGCGTACGGGTTCGGCGACGAACAGAGCACCTGTGTCGTCGAATGCGCCCCCGAGACCTGGACCGGCCTCGGGCTCGACCGGGCGAACGAGGCCGACGGGCTGGCCCTGCTGGAGAAGCTCTTCGACGGCATCCTCGACGGGCACCCGCTGATCGGCCGCGCCCAGGCCGACGGCAGCGCGCAGTGGCTGAACTTCCGCACCCTGACCAACCGCACATGGCACCGCGACAACCTCGTCCTGCTCGGCGACGCCGCCCACACCACGCACTACTCCATCGGCGCGGGCACCACCCTCGCCCTGGAGGACGCCATCAGCCTGGCCGGAGCCCTGCGCGACCACACCGAACTGCGGCCCGCCCTCGCCCGCTACGAGCGGGAGCGCAAGGCCGCCCTCCTGTCCGTCCAGAGCGCGGCCCGCTACAGCGCCCGGTGGTACGAGAACCTTCCGCGCTACATCGACCTGCCCCCGCACCAGATGTTCGCCCTGCTCGGCCAGCGGCACTCCCCGCTGCTCCCGTACGTCCCGCCCCGGCTCTACTACCGGATCGACCGCGCCGCCGGCCAATTGGAGGCGCTGCGCCGGTTCAAGCGCCGGCTGGGACCACGGCTCGCGCGCACGGCCCAGTCCCGCACGCTCGCGTCCCGCAAGGAGTAGGCCCCGGGCCTCAGTTCACGCCCCGCGGCCGGAACTGGACGCTGATGCGCGGTCCCGCCGCACGGGCCGTCTTGGGTACGGCGTGGTCCCAGGTGCGCTGGCAGGAGCCGCCCATCACGATCAGATCGCCGTGCCCGAGCGGGAACCGCAGGGTGTCGCCGCCGCGGTGCGGCCGCAGGGCCAGATCGCGGGGCGTGCCCATGGACAGGATGGCCACCATCGTGTCCTCCCGCGCACCCCGCCCGATCCGGTCACCGTGCCAGGCCACGCTGTCCCGGCCGTCCCGGTAGTGGCACAGCCCCGCCGTGACGAACGGTTCGCCCAGCTCGGCGGCGTAGTACGAGGAGAGCGCGGCGCGCGCCTCGTCGAGGACGGGGTGCGGCAGCTCCTCGCCGGCGCCGTAGTAGGCCAGCAGCCGGGGTACGTCCACGACGTGCTCGTACATCTGCCGCCGCTCGGCCCGCCAGGGCACGTGCTCGGCGAGGTGCGCGAAGAGCGCGTCGGCCCCGCCGAGCCAGCCGGGCAGCAGATCGATCCAGGCCCCGTCGCCGAGCTCGCGCCGGCGCACCCCGTCGAGCGTACGCAGACGCAGTTCGTCCGACTGGTCGAAGAGCGAGCCCTGGAGGTGCGTGGCCATGCGGCCAGCATACGCCGTATTCGAAAAATTGTTCGTACGGTGTAGGGTCCGCGAGTGGCCGTCAGCGCTGCTGCGGCTTCTGCGGTGTCGCCTCGCTCGGCCGTACGACCACCAGCCCCTCACCCTCCAGCTTCAGCTGTACGGCCTCCCCGGAGCCGCCGCGGATCATCGAGCCGAAGGACTGCGAACGGTGCAGCGAGGTGTGCAGATTCGCGGTCCAGCCCACCACGGCGTCGGTGTCCACGAACACGGGCATCTGCGGCGAGACCGGGATGACCAGCGGACTGCCCTCGCACATCAGCCCGAGCCTGCCGTGCCCGGTGAACACGCTGTTGAACAGGCCGCCGCCGGTCATGCCCGCACCCTTCACGGTCTTGATCTCGTACGCCAGGGTGGCATCGAAGCAGAGCACGTTCCGGCCGTTGACGGTGAACACGTCCCCGGGCTCGACATCGACGACGAAGACGTTCTGCGCCTCGTGCGCGAACCACGCCTCACCTTGCCCGCGCACCGCCATCAGCGGCAGCCCCTCCCCGGTGACCGCGCGCTTGAGCATGCCGCCCACGCCCTGGCCCTTGCGCTCGAACTGCAGGTTCCCGCGATGCGCGATCATCGCCCCCTGCCGCGCGAGCATCTCCCCGTTGACGGCGTACTTGATCGACTTGGAGTTCTGCACGCTCATCCCCGGCGCGTACGCCGGTTGCACCATGTGCTCGCTCGAAAAAAGATCACCCTTCATGCAGGCATGCTGTCCCGGATCGGCCGCTTCCGCCAAGCATCCGGTTCATCACGATCGCGGTGTCGCGACGCTTGAGTGCTCGCCGAAGCAAACCAGTCATTTGCCGGCTCGTTAAGGCGGTGTTTCGGGGGAGTTGGCGGATCGACGTCGGGCAGCGGTTAGGATCACGGCATGATTACGGCTCGGTCGTTCCGGCACCTGGTGCGGACTCGCGGTGCTGCGGCTCCGCTTCCGCGTGTGCTGGCCCTGGCCGTGCTGCTCTTCGGTGTCCTGTTCACGCACGGCGTGAACGTGGAGAGCGTGAAAGGGCACCTGGCGACGAGCGCCGTGGCGCCCACCGCGACGACGGCCGAGGGCGTGGGCGTACAGATTCCGCTTCTCGCCGTGACGGAACATGGCGGGCAGACGGAGAACCACCCGGCGCACTCCGCCGAGCACTGTGCCTCCGGACAGCCGTACCAGGGATCGCCGCTGACGGTGCCGTGCTTTGCAGCGTCGGTTCGTGAAGCGGTCGTGTCCGCGGATGCCGGGGCGAAGCGTGTCTCCGGCGCACCGGAACGCTCCGGGGCAGCGTCGGCGGACCTGAGAGCGTCCGTGGTCCGGCAGGTCTAGGACAGGGGGTTCTCCCACCCTTCTGTCCTGCCCCACCCATGCCTGCCGCTCCCGCCCCGGCCATGACCTCTGCCATGGCCGGGAGCAGAGGCGGCCGCACGGAGGACCTGTGCCCGCACACCCCCGCACGACCGCGCACGCCCGGCTGCGCCCGCTCGTTTTTCTTCTCCTCGGCTGCCTGCTGCCGTTCGCCGCCCTGTGCACCGTCGTGCACGAGACGCCCGAGGAGCCACGCCGGACGACCCTCTCGGTGACGGCGCCGACGGCGGAGCCGCACGGGCCTCATCAGCACCGCGGGCCCGCGGAATGCTCACACGGCGCCGTCGTTCGTACGGCGGCCGGGGCACCGGAGCACCCGCCGACGGGCCCGGCCACGGTTACGGCGACCGTCGCGGCGGCGGTCGCCGTGCCGCGGGGCCCGCGCGGGCGCCGTGCGCCCGGCAGACGTCGGAAAACACGCACCGGCCGGGCGGCGCTCGTCCGCACCTCCCGGTGGCGCATCTAGACCTCCCGCCCGCAGCCGGGCCCCGGCTGCCGCGCACCGGCCGTACGAGCACGGACTGACCTTCCGGCTCGCGGCCGTGGCGCGAGATGAGCACGTACCGCGCCATGCGGATGCATCGCGGATTCATCGAGCGAGAGCGAAAGAGATGCAGTCACTGACGAACACCTCTGTCACCCCCGGCCGTTCAGCGCTGCCGGCGCTGGTGGGGAACACGCCGCTGCTGCGGGTGTCGGAGCCGCTGACGCCGGTCGGCCACGGCTTCTGGGCGAAGCTGGAGGGCTTCAACCCCGGAGGCATCAAGGACCGGCCCGGCCTGTACATGGTCGAACGGGCGCGTGCCCGCGGCGAACTGCGCCCCGGGGGACGGATCATCGAGTCGACCAGCGGCACCCTCGGCCTCGGACTGGCGCTGGCCGGCCTGGTGCACGGCCACCCGGTCACCCTGGTCACCGACCCCGGCCTGGAGCCGTCCATGACCCGGCTGCTCGGCGTCTACGGAGCGCGCGTCGACATCGTCACCGACCCCCACCCCAGCGGCGGTTGGCAACAGGCGCGGCGCGACCGGGTCACCCAACTGCTCGCCGAGCACCCGGGAGCGTGGTGCCCGGACCAGTACAACAACCCGGACAACACCACCGCGTACACCCCACTGGCCCTCGAACTGGCCTCGGAACTGGGCCACATCGACGCCCTGGTGTGCAGTGTGGGCACCGGCGGCCACTCGGCCGGGGTGGGCCGCGTGCTGCGCCAGCTCTACCCGGACATCCGGATCGTCGGCGTCGACACTATCGGCTCGACCATCTTCGGACAGCCCGCGCGCACCCGGCTGATGCGCGGCCTGGGTTCCAGCATCCACCCGCGCAACGTGGCGTACGACTACTTCGACGAGGTCCACTGGGTCGCCCCGCACGAAGCGGTGTGGACCTGCCGCCGACTTGCCTCCTCCCACTACGCCACCGGCGGCTGGAGCGTGGGCGCGGTCGCGCTGGTGGCGGGCTGGCTGGCGCGGACGACACCGGCCGACACCCGCATCGCGGCGATCTTCCCCGACGGGCCGCAGCGCTACCTGGGCACGGTGTACGACGACGAGTACTGCGCCGCGCACGGGCTGCTGGACGGGCCGCCGCCCCTGGAACCCGAGGTGATCGGCCGGGCGGACGAGAAGGAAGTCGTCCGCTGGACCCGGTGCACCGAGGTCGTCGACCCGCTGACGCTGGAGGGTGCCCGGTGAAGGGGACCCTCGCGCAAGTACGGTCGTACGAGCGCAGCGTGCAGCTGTTGATGGTGAACCAGTTCACCATCAACCTCGGCTTCTACATGCTGATGCCCTACCTGGCCGCCCATCTGTCCGGCACGCTGGGGCTGGCCGGCTGGGTCGTCGGACTCGTCCTCGGCGTACGGAACTTCAGCCAGCAGGGCATGTTCCTGGTCGGCGGGACGCTCGCCGACCGCCTCGGCTACAAGCCCATGATCGTGGCCGGATGCGTGCTGCGCACCCTCGGTTTCGCGACACTCGGGCTCGTCGACTCGCTGCCCGCCCTGCTCGCCGCCTCGGCGGCCACCGGGCTGGCCGGGGCGCTGTTCAACCCGGCTGTCCGGGCGTATCTCGCGGCGGACGCAGGGGAGCGCAGGGTCGAGGCGTTCGCGCTGTTCAACGTCTTCTACCAGGCCGGGATTCTGCTCGGCCCGCTGGTGGGCATGGTGCTGACCGGCGTGGACTTCCGCGTCACCTGCCTGGTGTCGGCCGGGATCTTCGCGCTGCTCAGCGTCGTGCAGATCCGCGCCCTGCCCGCGCGGCGGAAGACGGACACCGGCGAGCGGCAGGGCGGCGAGGGCCGGGAGAGCGTGCTCGCCCAGTGGCGCGGCATCCTCGCCAACCGGCCGTTCCTGCTCTTCTCCGGCGCCATGATCGGCTCGTACGTCCTCTCCTTCCAGGTCTATCTGGCCCTGCCGCTCGAAGTGCGCAGGCTCGGTGGGGACGGGGAGTCCGGCACGGTCGCGGTGGCGCTGCTGTTCGCGGTCTCCGGGCTGAGTACGATCCTCGGTCAGACCCGGGTGACCGCGTGGTGCAGGGCCCGGCTCGAACCCGGTCAGGCGCTGATGCGTGGCCTGGTGGTCATGGGGCTGGCGTTCGTGCCCCTGCTGGTGGCCACCGCCGTGCCGGTACCGGGGTCCGGGGTGGGGCTGTGGCTGCTCGCGGCGGTGCCGCCGATGCTTGCCGCGCTGCTGCTGGCAATCGGCACGATGATCGCGTACCCGTTCGAGATGGACACCATCGTCCGGCTCTCCGGTGACCGGCTCGTCGCCACGCACTACGGGTTGTACAACACCATCTGCGGCATCGGCATCACCCTCGGGAACCTGCTGACCGGTGCCGCGCTGGACGCCGCCCGCTCGGCGGGCCTGCCCGCGCTGCCGTGGATCTCCCTGGTGGCGCTCGGCCTCGCCTGCGCCGCCGCCCTGTACGGCCTGCACCGCACCGGCCGCCTGGCGACCCCGGCGCCTCAGCCGCAGGCCGCGACCGCCTGACCTGCACGCCGACCCAGGGGCGGGCGCCGCACGGCGCCCGCCCCTTCTATGCGGGGTCCGGGCCGTAGTAGCTCAGGAACATGTCGACGCCGTGAGTGATGAGGCGGTCCGTGAGGTTCTCGTCGATGTGGGTGCCGTAGGTGCCGAAGACCATGTGGGGGAAGACCAGCAGCGCGTACAGCTGGACGATCGCGGCCTCCAGGTCCGGGATCACCAGCCGGCCCTGGTCGGCGAGCGTCCGCAGCGCGTTCGCCACGGCGGGATGGTGACCCTCCGGGCCGTGATGGCGCCAGGCGCGCCCGATCTCGGGGAAGCGGTGTCCCTCGGCGGCGACGAGGGTGCGCAGCGCGGCCACTTCGTCGTTGGTCCGCACGGAGTCCACCCACGACCGGGCGGCGTCGATGAAGGCGGAGCGGAGGTCATCGGCCTTGGTCAGTGCGTCGAGGGCGGCTGACGACTCCCCGGCGAGCGGTTCGTCCAGCGCGCCCGCGATGACCGCCGAGAACAGGGCCTCCTTGCTGCCGAAGTGGTTGTAGACGGTCACCTTGGACACGCCTGCCTCGGCCGCGATGGCGTCCATGCCGACACCGAAGCCCTCCCGCAGGAACAGCTCGCGGGCGGCCTTGACGATGGCCTGCCGCTTGAGCTCGGCACGGGGTCCGCTCGGCGGCTGCTTGACGTTCTCCACGCTCATGGGCCGAGCCTAGCATCCACCTGAACTGAACAGTTGAGTTCAGATGAACTGGCCGGTATAGTTCAGTTGGACTTCTCCTTTCCCGTCCCCTTCTCGTCGTTCTCGTCGTAAGGACCCCTGATGACTCATCCCGCAGCCGACGCGCCGCACGCGCCCGAGCGCCAGCACCCTCCGGCCGACCCACGACGCTGGGCAGCCCTCGCCCTGATCTGCCTGGCCCAGTTCATGCTGATCCTCGACGTCACGGTCATCAACGTCGCGCTGCCCGACATGGCCGCCGACCTCGACCTCGGCCGTACGACACTGACCTGGGCGGTCACCGCGTACACCCTCTGTTTCGGCGGGCTCATGCTGCTCGGGGGCCGACTCGCCGACGCCCTCGGCGCTCGCCGCACCCTGCTGGCCGGGCTCGCCGTCTTCACCGCGGCCTCGCTCGTGACCGGACTGGCCCAGGGCGCGCCGACGCTGCTCGGCGGACGCGTCGCCCAGGGTGTCGGCGCCGCCCTGCTCTCACCGGCCGCGCTGTCCATCGTCACGACCGGCTTCCACGGCCCCGAGCGGAACAAGGCGCTCGGCGTCTGGGCCGCGATCGGCGGCAGTGGCGCGGCGGCCGGTGTGCTGCTCGGCGGTGCGCTGACCGACGGCCCCGGCTGGCGGTGGGTCTTCTACATCAACGTGCCGGTCGGCCTCGCCGTCCTGGCCGCCCTGCCCGCGCTGGTCCCGGCCCGCCCGCCGCGGCCGACCCGGCTCGACGTACCCGGCGCGCTGCTGGTCACGGGCGGCACGGCCGCGCTCATCTACGGGCTGGTCGAAGCCGGGGGCTCCGGCTGGGCCGGCACGGGCACGCTGCTGCCGCTCGCCGCGGCGGTGGTGCTGTACGCGGTCTTCGCCGCCGTCGAACGCGCGAGCCGGGCCCCGCTGATGGACCTGCGCATGTTCACCCGGCGGCCGGTGGTGGCGGGCGCGTTCCTGATGCTGATCGCCACCGCCCTCCTGATCGCCTTCTTCTTCCTCGGCTCGGTCTATCTCCAGCATGTCCGCGACTTCGGCCCGCTCAGGACCGGCCTGGTCTTCCTCCCCGTGGCCGTCGCCACCGGCCTCGGCGCCCACCTCGGCTCCCGGCTCGTCGGACGGCTCGGCAGCCGCCCGACGGCGGTGGCGGGCATGGTGATCGCGGCCCTCGGCTGCGCCCCGCTGACCCGGCTGTCGGAGACAGGCAACGTGTACGCCGTCCTGCTGCCCGGCTTCGCGGTCGCCTCCCTCGGCCTCGGCGCGGTCTTCGTCACCGCCACCACCACCGCGCTCGCCATGGTGGACCACCATGAGGCGGGGCTCGCCTCCGGAGTCGTCAACACCTTCCACGAGGTGGGCGGTTCGGTCGGCGTGGCCGTCGTCTCCACGGTGGCCGCCGCGGGCATCGAGCGGGGCGCGATCGGAGGCTTCACCGACGCCTTCACCGTCAGCGCGGTGGCGGCCGCCGTCGGCGCGGTCGTCTCTCTGGGGCTCGTGCCTCGGATCAAGCCGCAGTCCACCGGGGGGCCGCACGTGCACTGAGCCGACGCCTGCTGCTACGTGCTGAGCGACCCCCCGTGCTCGTCCGCGAAGACGCGTCGGCACAGCCCGTGGCAGAAGCCGTACAGGGTCCCCTCGTGGACCAGGGTGGGAGTGGAGTCGTCGAGATCCACGCTCATCCCGCAGATCGGGTCGAGCAGCTTGCCCTGTGCCGGGCTCGGCGCGGGGCGTCCGGCGGCGTTGTCACGGTGGGCCCGCGTGAGGAGTTCCGCGATCTCCAGGGTGCCCATGGCCTTTCCGTGAATCCCGACGCCGCCCTCGGAGATGCCGTCCACCAGAATCACCGCGTGCGGTTCGCTCCGTACCCGCCCGGGGTCGCGGCCGGCGGCCCGTTCGGTCTCGGCCAGGGCGTCGGTGACGATCGGCATGACGTATCCGCTCATCTCCTTGCGCCACGCCGCCGGAACCGTGACCCGCACCAGATAGCGCGGCGGCTTTGCCGGGTCCGCCGAGGGCCGCTGGCCGAGAACCCAGGTGGCGGGCTCGTGCACCAGCACGTGTGTGAGCGTGCGCTGGGCGTCGAGGACCTCGATGGCGTGGCTGCCGTCCTCGACCAACAGTGTGTCGATGAGCCGGCGCCCGAGGGCTTGGCGCTCCTCTTCGCTCAACGCGCCCTTGGGTACGAAGACTTCGATCAGCAGCATCCCGCATTCACCCCTTACGACAGGCATCTTGAGATGCGGCCAACATACCTACGAGGGGTATAGGGGGAGTCGGGCGTCAGGACGACCTTTTCCTTACTCCCCCGGGAGTAGTCACTCCCGGCGGAGTAGTCGACGCGATGGGACTTCAGCGGCTGCGGGTCAGCGGGCGAGACCGCCGTCGAGCAGCGCGAGCACCGGACCTCCGGCCAGGCCCAGGACGACGGAGAGGGCGGCCGCGCCGTACGCGGTGACGGACGCTGCCCGTTCGACCTCGTAGGGCCTGTCGTCCCGGGCGGCGGAGACCGCGGGTGCGATCCAGCGCAGGTAATAGAAGAGGGACGCCACGGTGTTCACGGCGGCCAGCACCACGAGCCAGGCGTAGCCGCCGTCGAACGCGGCGCTGAAGGCCTCCAGCTTGCCGAGGAAGACGGCCGTCGGCGGGGTGCCGACCAGGCCGAGGAGACAGACGACCAGGGACGCGGCGAGCGCCGGACGTTCGCGTGCCAGACCCCGGTAGTCCTCGATCACTTGGCGTCCTGGCAGAGCGCAGACCACGGCGAAGGCCCCGAGGTTCGTCAGGGCGTAGGCGGCCAGGTAGAACAGCAGCGCCTGCTGGGCGAGGTCGGCGCGGCCGGCCACGGCCACCGGCATGAGCAGATAGCCGACCTGGCTGATCGTCGAGTAGGCGAGGAGGCGCTTGACGTCCCGCTGGAAGAAGGCCGCGAGGTTGCCCAACGTCATGGACGCGGCGGCGAGTACGGCGACGAGCGCGGCCCACGGCACGTCCGAGCCCGACAACGCCTCGGCGCCCAGACGGTACAGGGCGGCGAGGGCGCCGATCTTCGGGAGCGTGGTGAGGAACGCCGCCACCGGGGCCGCGCTGCCCTGCACCGCGTCCGGCACCCAGAAGTGGCCCGGCACACCCCCGGCCTTGAACAGTAGCCCGGCGAGCACCGCGACGACGCCGAGAGCCGTCAACCCGGCTGGCGCGTCGGGGAGTTCGGCCCGCAGCATCGGATACGAGGTCCCGCGCCCGGCGGCGTACAGGACGGTGACCCCGGCCAGCATGACCACACCGAGGAACGCGCCGACGACGTAGTACTTCAGCGCGGCCTCGGTCCCGTGGGCGTCCTTGCGGAAGCCGGCGAGGACGTACGAGGGGACGCTCGCGAGCAGGTAGGCGGCGGCCAGCAGAAGCAGGTCGTTCGCACCGGCGAGCATCAGCGCACCGAGGGCGGCGAGCTGGAGCAGGACGTAGAACTCGCTCTCGCGCGGGTGGGCACGCAGCGGTACGGCGCTCAGGGCCAGGACGAGCAGCGTGCCGCCGAGAATGACGATGCGGGCGGTGGCGGTGACCGGGTCGACGGCGAACGCCCCGCCGAAGGCGGTGGTGGTCGTCGCCACCGCCGCGGCCACGATCCCCGCCACGCACGCCCCGCCGGCCAGCGCCCCGACCAGCCACTGCCGGGCGCGCGGCAGCCAGGAGCCCAGCAGCAGTCCGAGTACGGCGGAGGCCGCGAGGAGGACCTCGGGCAGGAGGTCGAGGGGGTTCTCGTTCATCCCGGTCATCGCGCGAGCAGCTCCAGTACGCGCCGGGACGCGGGTTCGACGACGTCGAGCAGGAACCGCGGGGCGAGGCCGATCACCACGGCCAGCGCGAGCAACGGCACGACGGCGGCGCTCTCGTGGGCCCGGACGTCGGGGAACGGGCGGTCCGCGCCGGGCGCGGCGGCCGGGAGCCGCAGTGGTCGGAGGAAGATCTGCTGGAGGGCGCGGAGGAAGAGCCCGGCGGTGAGGAGGATGCCCAGCAGGGCCAGCGCGGTGGCGACCGGCCGCGGGCCCAGGCTGCCGGTGAGGATCTGGAACTCGGCGATGAAGCCGGAGAACCCGGGCAGCCCGAGCGAGGCGAAGGCCGCGACGCCGGTCAGTCCGGCGAAGACCGGCGCCCGTTCGGCCACCCCCGAGTACGCCGACATGTCGTACGTCCGGCCGCGCTCGTACAGCACGCCCGCGAGCAGGAACAGCGCCCCGGTGAGCAGGCCGTGGCTGACCATCTGCACCACGGCCCCGGTCACGGCGAGCTGCCGGGCCTCGTCCCGCCCGCCGCCGACGGCCCCCGCGGCACCGACGGCCAGGATGATGTAGCCCATGTGGTTGACCGACGTATAGGCGATCATCCGCTTGAAGTCGGTCTGGGCGAGCGCGACCAGCGCCCCGTAGAGCACGGAGACCACGCCGACCACGACGAAGACGAGGGCGTGGTCGCGCCAGGCCTCCGGAAGCATCGGCATCGCGATGCGCAGGAACCCGTACGTGCCCATCTTCAGCAGCACCCCGGCCAGGATCGCCGAACCGGCGGCGGGCGCCTCGGTGTGGGCGGGCGGCAGCCAGGTGTGGAAGGGGACGGTGGGCGTCTTCACCGCCAGCCCGACACCCAGCGTGAGCAGCACCAGGGCGCCATACAGGGAGCGGCCGGAGAGGGGGTTCTGTCGCGTGAGTTCGACGATGTCGAAGGTGTGCGGGTCGGCCGCGAGATACAGCCCGATGAAGCCGAGGAGCAGGGCGAGCGACCCGATGAACGTGTAGAGGAAGAACTTCAGGGCCGCGCGCGCCGCGCCCTTGTGCCCCCATCCGGCGATGACGAAGTACATCGCCACGAGGGACAGGTCGAAGAAGACGAAGAACAGGATCAGGTCGAGCGCCACGAACAGCCCGAGGCACGTGGTCTGCAGGAAGAGGAAGAGCGCGGCGAACTCCCTGACCCGGCGCGTCTCGCGCAGCGCGTACAGCGCGCAGGCCAGGAACAGCACACACGTCACCGCGACCAGCGGCAGCGACAGGCCGTCGACGCCCACGTGGTAGCTCACGCCCGCGCTGGGGATCCAGCGGACGCGGGCCTCGTACTGCATACCGCCGCCGGCCTCGTAGCCCGTCCACATCACCACGGCCAGGGCCAGTTCGACGGCTGTGGTCACCGCCCATGCCTGGAGGAACAGCCCGCGCGGCGCCGTGCGGGGCACGCACATCAGCAGCACCGCCACGGCGGTCGGCAGCAGGACGAGAACGGTGAGCACGGTGGTCACCTCATGGGGGCGAAAGCGGCGGCGGGGAGGGTGAGCACGGTGGTCACCTCATGGGGGCGAAAGCGGCGGCGGGGAGGGTGAGCACGGTGGTCACCTCATGGGGGCGAAAGCGGCAGGGGAGGGTGAGCACGGTGGTCACCTCACGAGGACGAAGACGACGGCGAGGACGGTGAAGGCCGCGACGGCCTGGGCGAGGTACTGGTGCAGCTGCCCGGTCTGCGGACGGCGCGCCCACCGGCCGAGCGTGCCCGTGGCCGACGCGACCCCCTCCACGGCACCGTCGACCCCCTGCTCCGTACGGCGGTCGGTCCGCACGGCCAGCCGGACGACCCCCCGGGCGGCGCCGTCGACACCCCGGTCGAGGACCCGGTCGTCGAACGCGGCCAGCGCGCGGGCGAGGCCGAGCACCGGACGTACGACGACGGCACGGGCCACGGCCTCCAGCCCTAGCCAGTCCCGGAACCAGCCGCGGACGGAGACGGGCAGCGGCACGGCACGCGATCCCCAGGCCCACGCGGCGGCGGACGCCAGCACGGCCAGCGCGCCGGAGAGGACGAACTCCCAGAGGTGCGGGGCGGGTGGGGCGCCGTATCCCACGATCCGGACGACCGCGTCCCGTACCGGCGGAAAGGCCGGTACCGACAGAGCCGCGCAGGCCACCGCGAGTGCCACGAGGGGCAGTCCGCCGAGGAGCGGAAGTCGGCTGGTGCCCGTGGCGCCGCGACCGTCGTACGGCCGCCACACGAACCACAACGCCTTCACGCTGTACGCCGCCGAGACGACAGCGGCGGCCAGCCCCGTCGCGTAGAGCCAGCCACTGTCCTCAAGCGCGGCGGCGAGGAGGAGGTCCTTGGCTGCCCAGAGCGACAGCGGCGGCAGTCCGGCCAGGGTCAGTGCCGCGACGGTGAAGGTGAGTCCGGCCGTACGGTGCCGTCGCGCGGCGCCCTGGAGAGCGGGCAGCGCCTTGGCGCCGAGCAGCGTCAGCCATGCCCCGGCGGCCAGGAAGGCCAGGCTCTTGGCGGCGGCGTGCGCCATGAGCTGGAGGGTGCCTCCGGCGATGCCGGACGCTCCGGCGGCCAGCACCATGAAGCCGATCTGGGCGCAACTGGACGCCGCGAGCAGCTGCTTGAGGTCGCTCTGCGCCACGGCGACCAGGCCGAGGAGGACGGCGGTTGCGGCCCCGGTCCAGGCGACGACCGGCCCGCCCCAGCCGGAGGCGGCGAGCAGGGGCTGGAGCCGCAGCAGCAGATACGCCCCGGCCACCACCATCGTCGCGGAGTGCAGCAGCGCCGAGACCGGGCTCGGTCCCTGCATGGCACGGGAGAGCCAGAAGCTGAGCGGGAGTTGGGCCGACTTGCCGAGCGCCGACACGATCACCCCCGCGGTGATCACGGACAGCCAGGGGTCGGCGGCCTCGTCGAGCCGGTCGAGCGCGAGCGATCCGGGCCGCCCGCCGGCCAGCGCGGCACCAGCTGCCAGATACAGGCCGAGATCGGCGGTACGGGTGGTCACGAACGCCGTGTCCGCCGCTCGTACCCGGTCCGGGTCGCGCCACCAGTAGCCGATCAGTGCCCAGGACGTGGCGCCCATGACCTCCCAGCCCATGAGCAGGACAAGGAGGTTGGCGGCGGTGACCGTCGCGAGCATCGAACCGCTGAACAGGAGCATCAGGCCGAAGAACCGGGCGCGGGCCTCGCCGGGCCCGATGTCCCAGACGCTGAAGGCCACCACCGCGGCGGTGACGGCGGTGACGGTCACCACGAGCAGCCCCGACAGCCCGTCGACCTGGAACCGGAACGGGGGCCCGGCGAGCAGCGGAGCCTCGGCGGTCGCGTGGTCGAAGGCGAGCAGGCAGGCGAGGACAAGACCGGCGACGGCCGCGGTGACGGCGACGACCGGGGCCGCGCGGTCGGCGGCCCGCCCCACGACGACGAGCCCCGCACCGGCCGCCAGGGGCAGGGCGACCAGCGCCCACAGCACCGCGCTCACTGCTTGCTCACCCCTCGCTCACCCTCGCTCACTCCTTCAACTCCGCCGCCATGTCGGTCATGTCGACCTCGCGCGTGCGGAAGAGCGCGGTGACGACGGCGAAGCCCACCGCCATCTCGACCGCCATGACGGTCACCGCGATGACGACCAGCACCTGCCCGTCCGCCGCGGCCGGGGCGATGTAGTGCCAGACGGCCGCCGCGCCGACGATCACCCCGCCCAGCATCAGTTCGAGCCCCATCATCAGCATCACGATGGACTGCTGGGTCAGCGCGCCGAACAGCCCGATGCTGAACAGCGCGGCCCCGAGCAGCAGAAGGAGTTCCAGGGTCATCGGCCGACCCCTCCCCGGGCGGGGTCCGCGGCACGGCGCGCGGCGAGGTCGTCGCCGAACCGGTCGTACCGCCCGCGCCCGGTGGCCAGGACGACGGTGCCCACGATGGTGGCGAACAGGGCCATGCCCAAGGTCATCATGGTGAGCATCTGCGGCCCCATGAGTGATATGCCCAGGGACTTGGTGGCGTCGCCGGGGGGCTCGCCCCGGCGTTCGGGCCAAGGAGTGAGCAGGATGCCGGCGGCGAGCGCTGCGAAGACGGCCACGCAGATCACGGCCGCGCCCTTGGTGTTGTGGACCATGGTCATCGGCATGAGCCCGGCCGGGTTCATCATGTACATCACCATGAAGACGGCCATGATGGCCATCTCGATCGTCATCATGAGCACGATCACGACGCCCAGGTAGTCGAGGCCCAGCAGCAGGACCTCACCTCCCACACAGAGCATCGAGGTGAGAAGCGCGTATGTCGCCCGGGCCATGGAGTCGAAGCGGAACACCATGACACCGGTGGCGACGGCGAGCACGGCCAGCACCCAGAAGATCACGTCCGTGAGCATGCGCGGCGGCCTCCGGTCTCAGCGGTTCTCTCCACGGTCAGCGGTTCAGTACGACAACGGCGACGACGAGCGCCTGTACGAGCACCAGCGGCACGAGCACGATCCACGCCAGCTCCATGTAGCGGTCCATCCGCAGCGCGGGCACCAGACGCCGGCCCGCGACGAGCACACCCAGCACCACCGCCGTCTTGACCAGCGTCCAGAGCCAGCCGGGCAGCAGCGGACCGTGCCCGCCCCCGAGGAACAGCGGGACACTGAACCCGGCGGTCACCACCAGCAGCACCCACCGGCCCCCGAGCAGCATCAGCCGGTCCACGCCGGACAGTTCGGCGGCCGCCCCGCCCGCGATGTCGCGCCCGGTCGGCTGGTCGAACGGCCCCCAGAACGACATGGCCAGCGCGCTCGCCAGGTAGACGAGGAACGCCACAGGCATCCACACCACGAACCACAGCCCCTGCTGGGCGTCGACCAGCTCACCCACCCGCAGCGACTCGGCGCCGAGCGCGGCGGTGGTGATGGCGAGCATGTGCGGCAGCTCGTACGCCAGCCCCTGGGCGAGGAACCGGTACCCGCCGATCAACGACAGCACCGAGTTCGGCCCCCACCCCGCCAGCCACACCGCGGCCCAGGCCAGCGCCTCCATGGCGTTGAACCACACGATCCCGACGTCGGGATCGCTCACCGAGGTGAAGCCCAGCGGCAGCACGACGGCGGCCAGGACGGCGGCGACGGGGACCAGGACGACGCCGGTCCTGCCGAGCGCGCGGTCGGCGGCGGTCGTACGCCTCGGCTGCTGGACGAGCAGACGCAGGGACTCGCGGAGCGGTTCGGCGGCGTGGGTCAGGAGACGCCGGGGCGAGGTGATCCGTCCCTGGTGCGCCGAGGAGGACAGGACGGCATCGAAGGCGGCGGTCACGAGGGCCGCGCCCGTCAGTGCCACGGGCAGCACGAGGACTGACCACAGGGGCGCGGTGTCAGCCATGCGTCACTCCCGGGGCCGGTACGGCGACCGCCAGCTCGTCGATGTCCGGATCGAGGCTCGCCACGATGAGCCGCGCGGTCGCGAACTCGGCGCCCCGCAGCAGCTCCACAAGCGCGTCGAGCAGGGCCGCGGACGGCGGACGCGGCCCGTCGACCCGGCCCCGCGGCCCCATCACGTCGCCGTCTCCCAGCGGTGCCGCGTCGTCGAACTCGCCCACGGACCGGGCCACTTCGTCGAGCCAGACACGCACCCGGTCGTGCACGTCACCGCCCGCGACGAGCCCCGGCCCCGAGATGCCCAACTCCTGGGCGCGGGCGGCGGGGAGGGGACCGAGCCCGACCGTGAGCCAGCGCAGTGTCCGTGAGCGCGACACCTGACGTACCAACCTGAGCAGGTCGTCGGAGGAGTACGGGTCTGTCACCCCGTCCGCCAGGACCAGGTCCCGCAGCCGTCGCGCGCGGGCCGCGGCGTCCCGCCAACCGGCCACGGCGAGGAACCGCCCGAGGCTGTCCAAGTGCGCCGCGCACCGGCGGCGGGCCGCCTCCCCGCGCGTCACGTCCTCGCCACGGGCAGCCCGCAGCCAGGGCTCGTTCCAGAACGGGGCACGCCCGGCGCGTACGGCGAGGTGATCGGCCTCTGCCTCCTGGATGACGTCGCCCTGCAGCGCCGTACGCAGGACCAGGCCGCACGGCCAGTCGTTGAGGGCGGGGCCGAGCGGCACATGGAGCAGGTCGAGGCGGAGCCCGTCGCGGTCGTCGGCGCGGTCGGCCATGGGGAGCCCGGCGACCTCCATGCCGCCCATGTCGTGTCCCGCATGGTCACCGGCGTGGTCGCCGTCCATGTCGTGCCCGGGGTGCTCGTCGTGGGATGCGTGACCGTGATGCTGGTGAGAGTCCCCCTCGGTGTCCCCCTCGGTATCCCGTGCGGAGGAGTGCCCCGGCGGCGGCGCGGGCGAGGCCAGGTGTGACGCGGCCGCGTCCAGTTGGCGCGCCATGCGCTCCGGTGCGTACAGGTCGACCCGCTCCCTGGGAGCCGGCATCTGCCCCCACACGGCCTCCAGCCACCCCGTGTCGGCGTCGGTGCCGGTGCCTGGCGCTCCCACGACGACCAACAGGTCGGCGGCGGCGGGCCCTTCGACCAGCGGCCACCCGCGGCGGCGCAGTTCGCGCTCGGCGGCCAGCCGGTCGGCACTCGCCCCGGGCCAGGTCACGAGCAGGACGCCCGGACGGGCCAGGGCCGTACGCCGCACAGCGTCTCTCAGGCCCATCGGAACGCGCCCTCGCGCCAGGCGTACGCCACACCCGCGAACAGGATCCCGAGGAACAGGAACATCTCGACGACGGCGCTGGTCCCGACCTCGGACACCACCCTCACCCACGGGTACATGAACAGCATCTCCATGTCGAAGGCGAGGAAGACCATGGTGACGGGGTACCAGCGCACATGGAAACGGGAGAAGGCATGTTCGCGCGGCGCCGAACCCCCGCTGAACGGTCCTGTCTCCAACACCTTCTGACCTGCGGTCAGCCACGCGCCCCACCCGTACAGGAGCGCGACCCCTCCGGCGAGCACTCCCAGGAGGATCAGCACCGGCTGCCATTCGTTCATCGGACCATGGTCCTTCCCCGGGAGGGTGAGGGCCCGCAGACGCGCCCGAACGGGCGGGGAGTCGGCAGCCGGCCGGTGACGCCGAGGGTGACGTGGCGATCGGAGACAATCGTGCCGCCCCGCATTACGGTGTGGACGACTCCGACGACCGCGGAGCCCACCCCGGAATCGCCCCCACGCGTCCACCGACGGAGCCCTCGCGGAGGCCCCAGCCGATGACCGTCACCACTCCGCCCACCCGGCCCTCCGTGATCGTCGTGCTCACCGATCAGCAGCGGTGGGACACGACGGGCGTGCACGGCAACCGGGCCGATGTGACACCGGAGTTCGACCGGATCGCCCACGAGGGCACGCACGTGGAACAGGCGATCACGCCCAACCCCGTCTGTGCGCCCGCACGTTCGTCCTTGCAGACCGGCAGGTACCCGACATCGACGGGGGTATTCCGCAACGGGCTCCCGCTGCGGACGGACATCCCCACGCTGGCCGGGGTGTTCGCGGAGGCGGGATATGTGACGGGCTACATCGGCAAGTGGCACCTGGCGGGCGGCGACCGGCCGCACGGCCCCGTGCCGCCCGAACTGCGTGGTGGCTACCAGGAGTGGCTCGCCTCCGACCGGCTGGAGTTCACCTCGGACGCGTACCGCACGGTGGTGTACGACGGTGCCGGGAAGCCGGTGCGGCTCCCGGGCTACCGCTCCGACGCCCTGGTCGACGCCGCGATCCGCTTCGTCGCCGATCACCACGGCCGCCCGTTCCTGCTGTTCCTCTCCCTCCTGGAGCCGCACCACCAGAACGCCACCGACGACTACCCGGCGCCCGACGGCTACCGCGAGCGCTACCAGGGCGGTTGGCTGCCCCCGGACCTGGCGGCCCTGAGCCCGAACGCACCGCAGGGCGGCGCCCACCGCCACCTGGGCGGCTACCTCGGCCAGATCAAACGCGTCGACGAAGGCGTCGGCCGACTGCGCGACGCGCTGCGCAGCCTCGGCATCACCGACGACACGGTGCTGGCCTGGACATCCGACCACGGCTCGCACTTCCGCACCCGCAACGACGAGTACAAGCGCTCCGCCCACGAGGCATCGGTACGCGTCCCGCTGGCCCTGACCGGGCCGGGCTTCACCGGCGGCGGCCGCATCCGCCACCCCGTCAGCACGGTCGACCTGGTCCCCACCCTGCTGGACGCCGCCGGCCTGCCCGTGCCCGACGGCGTACAGGGCCGCTCCTTCCTGCCACTGACCGGCGGCGGCACCGACCCCGGCCGCCCCGCCGGGGTCTACGTCCAGATCAGCGAGGACCACGTCGGCCGGGCGGTGCGCACGGACCGCTGGAAGTACGCCGTCACCGCACCCGACGCCGACGCCTGGGAGGAGCCCGGCGCGACCCGCTACGTGGAGACGGAACTGTACGACCTGCACGCCGACCCCTACGAGCTGGACAACCTCGCCGGCCGGACCTCCCACCGCGCCGTCGCCGACGAACTCCGCGAGGCCCTGCGGGCGTGGCTCAGACGCGCGGGCGAGGACGACGCGACCATCGAACCGGCACCCCGGCGCACCACCGCCCAGCGCAGGGCGGACGTGGTCGTCCCGTGGACTCGGGGCCGCTTCGGACATCAACCGGGGTAGCCCAGGTTGCGCACGTGCCACCACCGGATGGCCGATGCGGTTCCCCCCTGACGTCCGGCCGCGCGGGCACCACAACTGGTCGCAGGGGAGGTCCGGTTGATGACTGGCTGGATCGACACCCCTCCGCAGCGTGGGCAGGGGCATGCGTACGGCACACCGAACGGACGGGTCCCGCACTGCCCAGCGCATCTCGGCGGGCTCACCCGTCGACGGTGCCTGTCGCGACAACCGCGGCGCGATTCCCCCGTATCGAATGCGCCAGTTCCAGATCGGTGCATGTCCGCCTTGTTCGGCACTTCGGCACCCCTCAGCTTGTGCCGCTGCGCGGAGGCTGATGTGGCCGGACGCGTATCCGCTTTGGCATATTGGCACGTTGAGCCGGGCGCGCGAGTCCGCGCCGGTGATTGACGAGTCGACGGACACCCCACACCGAGGTTCACGGGGAGAGCGGTGCGCAGCAGGGCGAAGGAGATGCGGTACCTGATCGGCCGGCTCGCCGACGGGCTGAACCTGCCCGTCCCCGCGGACCCCGACGCGTTGTTCACCGCGCTGGTGGCCCAGGTCTCCGAGAGCAGGGGACGTGAAGTCGTCCTGCTCAAGGAGGAGTTCCCGCACCGGACCGCCACGGGCCTGTGGCTCGACCTGCCGGAGCGCGATGTCGTCGTCGTCGACAGGCGAGCGGCTCCCGTCCACCAGCTGGCGATCCTGTGCCACGAGATCTGGCACATGTTCAAGGGCGACTGCGGTCACCACGTCGAGGAGGCCAATGTCGCGGCACGGGTGCTGAGCCACCGGGCCGACCTGCGGCAGGCGGTGCGGGCCGTGGCCGCGCGCACCGAGTTCAACGAGCGCGCCGAACGGGACGCAGAGACCTTCGCCCTGCGGGCCGTGACGCACCTGAGAATCTGGCTGGAAGGGGAAGCCGGCAGCATCCCCGCCGACCGTACCCGGATCGCCGGCCGGATCGGCGTGTCACTGGGACACCGTCGGCCTCAGGGCTGAGCCATGGGCGACTGGACCTACTACCTGTCCGCCCTGGCCCTCTGGGTCGCCCTGGGCGTGAAACTGCCCGGACTGGCGAGGTCCTGGCGTGACCCGCTGGTCCGGCTGGTCTGCAGCGTGATCTTCTTCGGGGGCGCCGGGTTCTTCCTCGCCGCCCCGCCCACCGTCGCCGCGGTGAACCAGACGAGCGGCGTCCCGAACCTCGCGGCGCCCCTGACCTACGCCGTCATCAGCGCCTACAGCGCCTCCTGCCTGCTGCTGATCCTCCACTGGCGTGGGGGACCGGCCGATGACGTACACCGTCTCGCCCGACGCTGGAAGACCGGCTACGTCGTCGTGATCGCCCTGTTGATCACCCTCTTCGTGGTGGGGGACGCCCCCACCGAGCGGCGTACGGATCTCGACACCTACTACGCCACCACCCCGTGGATCGGGCAGATGGTCGTGCTGTACCTGCTCGGCCACATGACCGCCGCGGCCGCCGCCACGGCCCTGTGCTGGCGCTGGGCGTCGGAGGTCCACGGCTGGCTGCGGGCCGGTCTGCGGCTGCTCGTCCTCGGCTGGCTGCTGAACCTGTCCTTCAGCACCCTGAAACTGACCGCGGTGACGGCACGGTGGGCGGACAAGGACTGGGATGTGCTGAGCACTGTCCTGGCCCCGGGCCTCGTGGGCCTGGCCGCCGCCGTCGCCACCGTCGGCTTCACGCTGCCGCTGATCGGCCCGCGGCTCGTCGCGCTCTGGCGTGCCGCGGTGACCTGGAGACAGCTCGGCCCCCTGTGGCGCGAACTGAGCGGCGCCTCCCCGGACAGACCTCTGGCCGGGCCGATCCCCTGGTACTCCTCGTGCCAGGTCCGTCTCACCCGGCGGGAGGCGGGCATCCGGGACGGGCTGAACCTGGTCCGCCCGCATCTCGACGACCGGGTCCGCGACCACGCGCGGACAGCGGCCCTGGCCGCGGGCCACAGCGTCGAGGACGCCTCCCGCATCGGCCACGCGGCGATGATCGCCGCCGCCGTGCACGCCCACCGCGACGGCACCTCCGCACCACCCGCGGGCGCCCTGGACAGCACCGCCCGCCTCGCGGCGCGGGCCACCCTGGTGGGGGTGGCCCGCGTACTGAGTACGTCTCCCATCGTCGCCGCGGCCCGTGACGCCTCCGCGGTCCCCGTGGCCGCGGACGACGAAAGAACCCCGCTATGAGGCCCGCCGCCTCCCCACGGCGTGCCGCCCGCACGCCCACGCCCGCGACGGCCCCGGCCGGTGGCATCGAGGATGCCCGCCGCCGCGCCCCGACGGCGACGGCGCCTGTCCTGCCACGGCGCCCGCACCGGCCGTCACGCCGCCGAGACCGGCCCGCTCGTCCTGACGGGCTGCGGCTGGGCGGGCGGCACCGGACGACTCCCCTGAAGGCGGGCTGACGGCGTGGAGAGCGGCATCGTCTACTACATCCCCGGCGTCCTGCTCCTCCTCGCCGCCGTACTGAGGCTGTCGGCCGGCAGGGGAGTCTGGCGGGATCCCCTGGTCGCGGCGAGCAGCGCCATCCTGCTGATCGGCTCCGCCGTGTGTGTCCTGGCCGCCCCGCCCACGATCCGGCTGGTCAACGACGCGACCGGCGTCGCGAACGTCAGCGCCCCCCTGGTGTACGGGGGCATGACGGCGCTCAGCGCGGGCTACCTGATCCTGATGATCACCTGGAAGGGCGGGCCGCCGGAGCGCCAATGGCACGCCGCCCGGCTCGTGCTGGGCGTCTACGGGCTGGTCGTCGTGGGCATCTGGGTCCTGTTCGCGCTGGCAGACGTCCCCGTGGAACGGGCCCGGGACCTGGACACGTACTACGCCAACACGCCCTACATGCGCGAAATGATCGTGCTCTACCTGGTCGCGCACACCGCCGCCACCGTCGTCCTCGCCATCATGAGCGTGAGCTGGCTGCGGGAGGTGCACGGCGTGACCCGTGCCGGGCTGCTCCTGATCGTCGTCAGCCTCACGTTCGACGCGGGCTACCAGTTCGCCAAGTACGCGGCCATAGGCGCCCGTTGGACGGGCCACGACTGGGACGTCCTGTCCACCGACATCTCGCCGCCCCTGGTGATGGTCGCCGGGATCACCAGCGCCTGCGGATTCGCCCTTCCCCGCATCGGCCCCCCGGCCGTGGCCAACCTGCGTGCCTGGAGACGCTACCGGCAGCTGAGACCCCTCATGGCGGAACTGCACGCGCTGCGCGCACCGGCCACGGGGATCATCCGCTGGTGGGATCCGCCGGTCGTACGCCTGGCCCGGCAGGAGATCGCCATCTGGGACGGTGTCCTGGTCTGCTCGCCCTATCTCGACGACCAGGTGCGCACGACCGCGTACGCCAAGGCCTTGGCGCACCGTGCCACCGGTCGCGCGTCCGGCGTGCGATCGGCGGCCGGTACGGTCACGCGGTGGGTCCGCAAGGCGCCGCGGGCGTGCGCGGGGGACGACTCACCGCGGCACGTCGTGGACCACGCCACGGTGGTGGCCGAAGCGGCGATGCTGGCCGCGGCGGGTGTACGGGTGTCCCAGGACGCCGGCGCCGAGCCGCCCGCCGACGTGGGGACCCTGCGGTCCGTCTCGCAACCGCGGTTGATGGTGGGTCTGTCGCGAGCGCTGTCGTCGTCGCCGATCGTGGCGGAGGCGCGCCGGGAGGCTGCCCTGCGGATGGCGGTCAGCCGTGACTGACACCGGGGAAGGCGTCGTACCGCCGTAAGCACTGGTCAACTCCTCGGTCCGGCCTGAAGAATGGCCGCGTTGTGCCGGTTCACCGGCCGGTACGGCCTCGCAGACGAGTGGAGCGGTGACGCCTGCCGTCTGCCCCTCCCGCAACAGAAGAGAGTGCACCTGAATGTCGTCGTCCGACAGAACGGTTCCCCGCCGCAGCGCCGTTGTCATCGGAGGGGGCATGACGGGCATGCTCGCCGCGGCCACGCTCGCCGACCACGCCGACGTCACGGTCATCGAGCGCGACATGCTGCCCGACGGCCCGCAGCCCCGCAAGGGACTGCCGCAAGCCCGTCACGCGCACGTGCTGTGGTCCGGAGGCGTGAAGGCCCTGGAGGACCTCCTGCCCGGCATCGTCGACGAACTCGTCGGCCGCGGCGCGCTGAAAGCCCGCGTCATGACGGATCTCGTGTCCAAGGCGCCGTCCGGTCAGTGGTTCCGCAGGTTCACCCACGCCCGTCACACCAATCTCCTGTGCAGCCGCGACCTCCTCGACGCCGTGATCCGCGCCCGGATCCTGCGGGACCACCGCATCACCCTGCGCCAGCAGACCGAACTCGTCGCTCTGGAGGGCGGCGCGGACCGTGTCACCGGCGTCCGCGTCCGCACGGCACAGTCCGAGGCGTCCATCCCGGCCGCGCTGGTGATCGACGCGAGCGGTCGTGGCAGCCGAGCCCCCGTCTGGCTGCGGGAACTCGGTCTTCCGCCGGTCCAGGAGCGCACGGTCGACGCCGGCGTGGGCTACGCCAGCCGCGTGTACCGCGCCCCCGGCAGCGCCGCGGGCGGCTTTCCCATCGTCAATGTGCAGGCCGACCCCCGCCAGGCCCCCGGCCGCGGCGGCATCATCGTCCCGATCGAGGGCGGCCGCTGGCTCGTGACGCTCGCCGGCACCCGCGGCGGGCAACCCACCGGCGACAACGACGCGTTCGTACCGTTCGCCGAGAAACTTCCCCACCCCGTCATCGCCGAGCTGCTCGCGGGCGCCGAACCCGAAACCGATGTCGTCACCACCCGCAGCACCGCCAACAGACGGCGCTACTACGAGAAGGCCACCCGCTGGCCCGAGGGCTTCGCCGTCCTCGGCGACGCCGTCGCCGGCTACAACCCCGTCTACGGCCACGGGCTGAGCGCCATAGCCCAGAGCGTCATCGCCCTGCGCCGCATCCTGCGACGGCACGACCTCGGTGCACCCGGCACGTCCCGGAGCATCCAGCGGGCCGCGGCACGTCCCGTCGAGAACGCCTGGAGCCTGGCCGTGGGGCAGGACGTGTTCTACCCGGATGCCGGCGACCAGCCTCCGACCCGGCTGGAGAAGACCCTCGCCGCCTTCGTCGACAAAGCCGTCGACGCCGGCTCGCGCAACCCCCACGCCCTGCGCATCCTGCTGGACGTGATGAGCATGGAGAAGCCCCCGACCCGCCTGCTCATGCCCGACATGCTCGCCCTGGTCTACCTCGGCCGCAAGAAACCACTCCTGGACGGCCCGCCGCTGACGGAACACGAACGCCGGGCCGCCACAGCCTGAAGGTGACGCGGCCGACGCGTGAGAGGAACACGCGTGGGGGCAACGCGCGTGGGAGGAACGCCTGACATCGTCCGCATCGGAATGGTAAAAGCGATCATGACCAAGTTCCGCCATTTCCGCCCCCGTTCACGGCTCTGTTCCCGCCTGTGTTCCCGCCCGTGCTCTCGCACCGACCAGGCCCTCGCCCGATGACCGCGGGCATCGACACCCCGGACCGCCGCGGCCGTACCGGACTCGACCGCGTGGGCCGGGACCTCACCGGCAACCCGCGCGTCAAGGTGCGGGACGTCAGGCTCCTGTCCTGCCACTGGTACGTGGAGCGCAGCACGACCTTCGAGTTCCAGCACGCCGACGGCACCTGGAGCACCCAGGAGCGGGAGACCCACGACCGCGGCAACGGCGCCACTGTCCTCCTGTACGACACCGAGCGCGAAACCGTGCTGCTCACCCGGCAGTTCCGCTACCCGGTGTACGTCAACGGGCACCCCGACGGCATGCTGGTCGAGACACCGGGCGGGCTGCTCGACGACGAGGACGAGCACCCCGAGATCGCCGTCCGGCGCGAGGTGGTCGAGGAGACCGGACACACCATCGACGCGATCGAGCATGTCTTCGACGTCTATATGAGCCCCGGCTCCGTGACCGAGCGGGTGAGTTTCTACGCCGCCTCGTACGGCCCGTCGACCCGCACCCACGAGGGCGGGGGACTGGACGAGGAGGGCGAGGACATCGAGATCGTCGAACTGCCCTTCCGCCGGGCCCTGGAGATGGTCCGCACCGGCGAGATCGCCGACGCGAAGACCATCATGCTGTTGCAGTGGGCCGCCCTGGAAGGGCCGTTCAAGGCAGGGGGCGCCTGAGCCTCGATCAGTCAGGATGTGAGTGCCTCGGCCGCCACGGCGGCGACCGCTTCCGCGACGGCCGTGAGCGCGGGGGAGTCCAGCTTCCACTGCTGCCAGTACAGCGGAACGCGAACGTCCCGGTCCGGGGCGAGGCGGACGAGCCGGCCCGCGCCCAGCAGCGGCTCGGCCTGCACCGTGGGCACCATTCCCCAGCCCATCCCGCCGACGATGCACTCGACGAACGCTTCCGAGCTCGGTATGAAGTGCCGTACGGAGCTGGCCCGTTGCCCCCGTCTCAGCTTGCGGACGAACGCGTCCTGGAGGTCGTCCCGCCGGTCGAAGCACACGACCGGCGCATCGGCGATCACCTCCCGCAACGCGCCGCCGGACCCGACCCCGAGCCACCGCGCCGCGAAGGCGGGGGCGGCGACGGGGACGTACCGCATCCGCCCGAGCGCGCGGACCGAGCACCCGGCGACCGCGTCCGGCGACGAGGTGACCGCGGCCATCACCAGCCCCTCGCGCAGCAGCCGGGCCGTGTGGTCCTCGTCCTCGCGGTGCAGCTCGTAGCAGGGGCGCAGCTCCTGAGGCACACGGGTGAGGGCGGGCAGGAACCAGGTCGCCAGCGAGTCGGCGTTCACCGCGATCGACACACGCGTGCTCTCCTCGGAGCCGGTCATGCCGAGCGCGGAATGGGTGTCGTGTTCGAGGCGGGCCAGCTGGCGCGCGAACCGGACGATCACCTCTCCGGACTCGGTCGGCCGCACCGGTTTCGTACGGATGAGCAGCACGCGGCCGACACGCTGCTCCAGAGCCTTGACCCGCTGGCTGACCGCCGAGGGCGTCACATGCAGCGCACCGGCCGCCGCGTCGAACGTGCCCGCGTCCACCACGGCGAGCAGGGTACGCACCAGATCGAGCGGAAGCTGTGACATCACGAACGCTAATGATACGTAAGAATCTTTAGCTGTACTCGTGCCGCCGGAATTCCTAGCGTCGGTGGTGTGATCGACACAGTGACCGCCCTCGCCGCCGGCTTCGGTACCGGCCTCTCCCTCATCGTCGCCATCGGAGCCCAGAACGCGTTTGTGCTCCGCCAGGGCGTTCACCGGGACGCCGTCCTCCCGGTCGTGGGCATCTGCGCCGTCTCCGACGCCGTACTGATCATGCTTGGCGTCGGCGGGGTCGGTGCCGTCGTGGTGGCCTGGCCCGCGGCCCTGACCGCGGTGGGCCTTGCCGGGGGCGGCTTCCTCCTGGTCTACGGCGCCCTCGCCGCACGCCGGGTCCTGCGGCCGGGAGCCCTGCGGGTCGAGCCCGGCTCGGTCGGCTCACGGCGCGGCGCGGTCCTCACCTGCCTGGCGCTGACCTGGCTCAACCCCCACGTCTACCTCGACACCGTCTTCCTCCTCGGCTCCATCGCCGCCGACCGGGGTCCCCACCGCTGGACCTTCGGCCTCGGTGCCGCACTCGCCAGCCTGTGCTGGTTCGCCGCCCTGGGCCTCGGCGCCCGCCTGCTCAGCGGCTTCCTGGGCCGGCCGTCGTCGTGGCGGGTGCTGGACGGCCTGGTCGCCGTGACGATGCTCGTGCTCGGCGCCACGCTGATCGCCGGAGCGTAGGAGGGCCTACGACGGGCATCCCCGTCGGCGTCGCCATGGCAGCCAGGAGCGTTTCGGTGTCCGGTCCTCGGGTGGCAGCAGGTGCGGGGCATGGGCGCGGACCTCGTCCAGGACCTGGCGGACGCCGGGGTTGGTCAGCGGCCTGCCGGCGACGTCCACGGTGGGCACGGTCTCGTTGCCTGCGTTGACGGAGCGGACGTAGGCCGCGTCCTGTGTGTTCTCCCAGATGTTGTGCCACTGTACGGGCAGGCCCGTACGTTTCAGCCTGTGGCGCAGAGCCATGCAGTACGGGCAGCCCGGGCGCCAGTACACGTGGACGGCCGACGCTGTCGGCGTCGTCGAGGGGTCGGTCATGGTCGATGTCTCCCGTTCTCGTCAGGGCTCAGGAGGCGACGGCCTCTTCGAGCCCGCGTGCTGGGGCGGGTGTCCCGTACGCGGCGGCGATTTCGTCGATCTGCCGGTAGCCGGTGCGGAGCAGGAAGGTGTTCAGGCGGCCGTAGGACTTGGCGCCGAGGATGAAGAAGTCCGGTTCCGGGGTGCGGAGCCGGTCGATGCCGGGGGCGGGCTGGGCCAGGCAGTCGGCGCCGGAACCGGTGGCGGCGAGGAGGGCGGCGGAGAGGTTCATCGGGGCGCCGGTGGCGTAGCACTCGTGGACCTGGAGCTGGCGGTAGAGGGTGTGTTCTCCGGTGTAGCCGGTGAGAGAGACGATGTGGTCGGCGAGGAGATCGGTCGGGCCGGCGGCGGTGGCCAGGCGGGCGCGGATGCGGTCGCCCTCCGCCCGGAACGCCTGGACGTGGGCGCCGGTGTGGACGGTGACCCGGTCGTGGGTGCCGTCGGCCAACTCCTGTGAGATGTCGACGAGTTCCTGGCGCGCGGGCAGCGTGTCGTCGGGGACGGCGCCCCAGTCGGGGGCCGGGCTGCGGACGGCCCAGATCAGCCGGGTGCGGGGGAGAGCGGCGAGGTCGCGGGCCGTGGTCTGGGCGGACTTGCCGGCGCCGACGAGGAGGACGGTGCCCTGCCAGCGCTCCGGCTCGGCCGGGTCGGGGATGGTACGGGTGATGCGGTGGTCGAGGCCGCGTTCGCCGGGGGCGGGGATGCCGCCGTCGCCGAGGGTGTTCGGGTGGGCGTAGGTGCCGGTGCAGTCCAGAACAAGGGTGGCCTCGACTGTCTCCTCACCGTCTGCGGTGTCCAGGAGCAGGGTGAAGGGCGCGGAGGCGCGGGCCGTGGTGCCGATCTGTTCGTGCTTGAGCAGACCGGTGCGGGCGATCGCGGTGACCCGCGTGCCGTAGCGGATGCGGCCTTCCAGGGCGGGGAGTTCGGCGACCGGTCGCAGCAGCCGGGCGACGAGTTCGGTTCCGGTGGGGCAGACGCTGTCCTGCGGTACGCCGGTGAGGTGGGCGCGCATCCGGTGGGAGACGTTCAGCTCCCAGGGGGTGAAGAGGCGGACGTGTCCCCAGGCGCGGACGTGCGCGCCGACGGCGTCGGCGGCTTCGTAGACGGTGAACGGCCAGCCGGCGTCGGCACAGGCGAGGGCGGCGTCGAGGCCGATGGGTCCGGCGCCGAGGATCGCGACGTGCGGGGTGGCGGGCATGAGTCGGGTCCTCCCGGAGGGTGGTCAGACGGCGCAGTGGACGGGGCGGGGCAGGCTGCCGTCGGCGAGGCGGGCGGCGAAGAAGCGCTCGGTCACCAGTTGTCTACCCCGTTCCAGCGCGGTGCCGGCAGGGACGAGGTGCATGTCGGGGCTGGTGGTGGCGTCGGCTCCGGCGGGGTGCCAGTGCAGCCCGTCCGCGGTGACCGTCAGTTCCGGGATCGCGGAGTCCTCGCCGATCTCGACACCGGTGTCGGCGAAGCCGCGGCGCAGCAGCGGGCGGACGGCGAAGTGGTCGGCGGGCAGACCGAGTTCGGCCAGGAGCGTGGCCACGGCGGGGATCTCGCCGCTGTTCTCCGGAGTTTCGGTGAGCGCGACGCGCGGGGGCAGGCCCAGGTCGATCAGGTGCCGGATGCCGTCGAGAGTGCGCCGCCAGGAGCCCGGGCCGCGGTGCAGATCGTGGGTGGCTGCCGTGGCCCCGTCCAGGGAGGTCTGGACGGTGAGCTTGCGGCCCGCGAGGGCGGCCAGGCCGTCTGCGCGTCGGCCGCGCAGCAGCATGGCGTTGGTCATCACCACGGTGGGCAACTGCGCGGAGGCGTAGTCCAGCAGGCCCACGATGTCGGGGTGCAGGAAGGGTTCGCCGCCGGTGACGTACAGCTCGGTGAAGCCGGATGCCACCGCCTCGTCGACCAGGTCGCGGAACTCGGCGGTGAGCAGGGTGCGCGGGGCGGCCCCGGGCGAGGAGGCCACGGCGCAGTAGTCACAGGCCAGGTTGCAGTGGAAGTTGGTGTAGATCCACAGACGGGAGGGGAAGTACGGGCTGCCGAACAGCGGCACCACCGGGCGGTCACTGCCGATCGCCGCGCTCTCTGTCCCGCCCCAACCGTCGTCGGCGGGGCGGAAGGCGGTGGGCAGGGTGGAGCGGTAGAGGTGGTAGCGGCCGCGGGCGCGTTCGCCGGGCGGCAGGATCTCCAGGCAGGTGGTCCACCAGCCGGTCTCGATGGTCTCCACGAAGACCTCCGGCAGCCCGGCGGCGCGCATGGAGGAGGCCTGGGCCCGCCAGTCGTACGCCAGCGGCACCAGCTCTGCGGTCGCCCGTCCGCCGTCCAGGTCGAGGAGCGCGTACCAGACCTCGCGTCGGCCGTCGTTGGCGGGCTTGCCCAGTACTCCGACGTTCACGACGAGGGCGCCGTCGACGCGCCGCTGCCAGGGCAGGCCGCTGTGGGTGCACAGGATCACGTCCGCGCCGGAGGCCGCCACCCGCTGCTTGTGCTGCTCCGCGGGCAGGGACTCCCACCAGAAGTCGTTCAGGGCGAGCGTGGAGCCGTGCACCATGTGGACGTCGCAGCCGTCGACCGACTCCCGGCGCTCGGTGGGCAGTTCACCCATCCAGGCGGCGAAGGCGCGGCCGGTGGTGGCGAGGGTGTGGTCGTAGATGAGCTGGGCGAACTCGTTGTCCTTCGGGTCCCGGTAGCCGCAGCCGCAGTCGGTGTCGCCGCGGGCGACGGCCACGTCGTAGTTGCCCGCCACACAGGTGATGTCGTTGCCGGTCAGGATCGGCCACAGGGCGTCGACCTCGGCGCCGAAACCGCCCAGATCGCCCAGGCAGTACAGCCGCTCGGCGCCACGGGCGCGGGCGTCGTCGACGAAGGCCTGCAGGGCGTAGGGGTTGCCGTAGGGGCCGCCGCATACCGCGATGCGCATGTCAGAGATCTCCAGGGTGGTGCGGGGGCTCGGGCGGGGGCGTCATGGACTGGAAACCCGGTGGGGCGCGGATGCCTTCCGCCGGTGCCTGCCGCGCAGGAGACGGGGAGGCCCGGCCGCGTAACGGCGGCGGATGCGTTCGGGATCGACTCCGGCGAAGTACAGCAGTTTCAGGTACTGCATGAAGACGATCATCCGCCAGACGCCGTGCTCGACCAGGCGACGGGCGGAGGCCGTGGACGTGGCGGACAGCACCGCCAGGGGCCCGCACCGGCCGAGGCGGCGGGACATCTCCAGGTCCTCCATGATGGCCAGCTCGGGGAAGCCACCGAGCTCGTCGAAGACGCCGCGTCGGACGAACATCGCCTGGTCGCCGAAGATGTGCCGCAAGCGGCGGGCGCGGGCGTTGGAGGTGTACGCGAGGTAGTTCAGGCCCGGGCCGCGCCGGTCGAAGCGCAGGGTCAGGCCGCCGCCCACCACCGCCGGGTCGGACATGGCGGCGCGGATCTGGGCGAGGGCGGCGGGGTCGATCTCGGTGTCGGCGTGGACGAACCACACCACCTCGCCCGTGCAGCGCCGGGCGCCCGCGTTCATCTGCTTCGCCCGGCCCCGCTCGCTGTGGACCATGGTGGCGTGCTGGGAGGCGATCTCGACGGTGGCGTCGGTGGAACCTCCGTCGACCACGACGAGTTCGCAGTCGGGGAAGTCGCGGCACAGACGACCCAACGCCGTCTGGACGGTGGCCTCCTCGTTCAGCACGGGCACGACGATCGAAACCGGCAGGGCGATGGATGTCATACGCGCTCCGACGGGTGCAGCAGAGCCGCGATGCGCGGTGGCAGCAGCGGGTCCGCCAGGAACGCGGCGGCGTCCTGCGCTGTGTCCAGATCCCGCAGCGGAGGACGGAGCCGTGTCTGCAGACCCATGTCCTCGGCGAGGGCGGAGGCCAGGTGATCCCTGGTCAGGGTGGGCACGTCGGTGCCGATCACGAGGACCGGCCCCGCGCCGTGGGCGAAGACGTCGGTGACGGCGGCGGTCGGCCGCCGCCCGGGGTCCGCACCGCGCTCAACGACCGGACGAGCACCGGCGGATGCGGATGCCGGGGCGCATCCGCTGTCCGGGGCGCGTTCTGCCGCGTACGCCGGACAGGTGTGGAGCCCGCCACCGGACGCCGTCTCCAGGGTGTGGCGGACGAGTTCGGCCTGCAGAGCCTCGCACCCCTGCGGGCCGAGCAGCGGGTGCAGCCGGTTCTTGACGGCGCCGGGCCGGGACGCCTTCGCCATGATCAGCACGGCGGGAGCCGAGGCCGACCTCATGAGCCGAACCGATAGACGAACCCGGCGGGCGCCACGCTCTCCAGCCCCGCCACCGCGTGTCCGACCAGCTCGGTGAAGACGTTCTTGCTGGCCGCCATGCGCTCCACCAGCGCCTCCACCGGTTCCGGTTCGGGGGCGATTCCGTTGGCGTGGTCGGTGACGAACCCGACCAGGGCCAGGGGCAGTTCGGCTTCCCCTGCCAGCACGGCCTCCGGGCCTGCGGTCTGGCTGACGGCGGTGACACCGACGGCACGCAGCGCGGCGATCTCGCTTCGGCTGTTGAACCGTGGTCCGTCCACATGCCCGTACACACCCCGGGGGAGGACCGGTACGCCGGTCTGCTCCGCGGCGGTGATCAGGACCTGGCGCAGCGGCTCGCTGAACGGTCGGTCGAAGATCCAGTGGCCGCGGCCCGCCTCGCCGGGGGTGTCGTACCAGGTGCAGGGGGAGGCGTCGGGCAGCCGGTTGGAGGGGAAGTACAGGTCGTCGAAGACGACCAGCGAGCCGGGCGCGGCGGCCGGATCGACGGCCCCGCACACGGTCAGGGAGATCACCGCGTCCACGGAACAGGCCCGCAGCGCCGCCAGGTTGGCCTTGTGCTCGACCTGGTGCGACAGGCGCCGGTGACCGGCGCCGTGGCGGGACAGCTGCACGATGTCGGTCCCCTTCACCCGGCCCTGGGTGACCTGGACCTGGCCGTACCCGGTGGTGACGGTCAGTGCGGACGCCCCTTCGAGATGCGGCCAGTCGTAGCTGCCCGAGCCGGTGATGACGCCGAAGCGCATCCGGATTCCTCCCCTTTATTTCCTTGCCGATGTGCGGACTTCGACGATCGGCAGCAGCCTGCGCAACTCGGCGTTCTCCACCGGGTCCAGGACCGAGTGCTGCACGCAGGCCGGTACCAGGGTGCCGTTCTCCGGGTGGGCCATGGAGTACTGGCAGGCGGCCAGGCGCTCCTGCGTCTCGCGCAGCTTGGGGTCGTCGCTGGTCTCGCCGCGCTGCATCAGCTCCCAGGCCGGGGCGACGTCCTCGGCGTCCATGAACATGTGCATCACGAACGTCACCGGCCGGATGCGGAAACCGTGCCACAGCAGTCGGCCGACGCCGACCCGCTGGACGGTACGGGCCAGCCAGCTCAGCGCGACGGCGACGGTGCGCGGGTGGCGGGCGACGACCCGCAGCACCCTGGCGGCGAGCAGCACAGGCGGCGTGCCGGTGAAGTTGACCTTGCCCAGGTAACGGAAGAAGGCGTCCCGCACGGCGAGGTCGCGTATGTCGCCGCCGTCGAGGAACGGGAACCAGCGGCGGCCGACGTAGAAGCCGTAGGCGGTGCGGTTGCAGCGCACGTCGCCATTGTGGAACACGTTGAAGTCCAGGCGGGTTCCAGCGCCGCGCTCGATCTGCGCCCACACCGCGTCCGGGGTGGCCGCCCGGTAGTGCTCCTTCCAGCGGCGCTCGTCGCCGAGGAACGCGGCGGGCTGGAAGGAGAACATGCCGTATCCGGCCGCGTGGTTGGCGCGGATGACGTCGGCGACCTCGTCGAGGTTGCCGGGGGTGACCGTCATGTTGTGGGCGAGGAAGTACCGCACCCCGTGGTCGTGCTTGAGCTTGCGGAACATGGCGGCGAACCGTCTGCGGTAGGGGTTGAGCGCCCGTTCGCCGGGCGGGCGTTCCATGCCGCGCCGTCCGTACATGAACTGGTCGAAGTGCGCGGCGAAGGAGAGCCGGTCGAAGCGTCGTCGGCCGTCCGGGCCGAGGGCGAGTTGCTTGAGGTAGGGGTAGTCGAAGTCGCCATGGGTGAAGCTCATGGGTTCGCGGCCGTGCTCGCGCATGATGGTCAGGGCGGCGGCGTGGTCGTCCGGCGGGAGCAGGCTCACCTCGCCGCCGATGAGCTGGGTGTGGGCGCGTGGTCCGCGCAGTCTGCGCAGCAGTCCCATCTGGGCGGCGACCTGCTCGCGGGTGTGGGGGCCGTCGACGCGGACGGCGTTGGCGTCGCGGGAGTGGTAGCAGGGGGTGCACTTCAGGTTGCACTTGGGGAAGACGCCGTGGGTCCCCTCGCAGCCCACCCCGTGCTGCCCGATGATCTGCGCCGGGGTCTTCACCCCGTCCGGGAGCTCGGCCCAGCGCCGCTCCATGGCGGCGACGAACTCGGGGTCGTAGGGGCGGGTGGCGCATTCCAGGGCACGCAGGGTCGCCACGAATCGCATCGGTTGCATTCCTGCTTTCCAAGGGGGAGGGGGAGTGCGGACGGTACGCAGTACGGCGAGGACGAGCCGGAGAGTCATCGCCGCAACCTCCGGCGCAGCCCCAGCAGGCCACCGATCGCACCCCGGTTGCGGGCGAGCCGGTCGTAGACGTCGAGGAGCGCGGCGTGCCAGGGCCCGTCCGCGTACGTCGGATACGGGTGCACCGTCTTCGCGTACCGCGAGGGCGTCCAGCCCAACCGGACCGCGGTCGCCAGGTGCGCGATGGTCTCCCCGGCGCGTGGCGCGACCACCGTGGCGCCGGCGATGCGGCCGCGCAGGTCCAGCACCAGGGTGGTGAAGCCGCCGGTGCGGCCGTCGGCCACCGCCCGGTCCACCCGGTCGTGCTCCAGCGTGTGGACGCGGGCCTTCTCGCCGTACCGGGCGTGGGCCTCCTCGGTCGTCAGCCCGACCCGGGCGACCTCCGGATCGGTGAACGTCACCCACGGCACCGCGGTGTAGTCGATGCGCCGCCGCACACCGAGCAGGGCGTCGGTGGCGGCGGCCCCGCCCTGCACGCCGCCCAGATGGGTGAAGGCGGAGGTGCCGGTGACGTCCCCGGCGGCGTAGATCCGGCGGTTGCTGGTCCGCAGCCGGTCGTCCACCCGGACGTGGCCGCGCTCGTCCGACCGCACCCCGGCGGCCTTCAGGCCGAGCCCGGTGGTGTTGGCGCGGCGGCCGGTGACTGCCAGCAGCGCGTCGTGAGGAACCGCGCCGCCGGGACCGTACAGCGTGCCGTCGGCCACCTTCTCCGCCCGGTATCCGGTCAGGACTGTGACGCCCTCCGCCTCCAGCCGCTCGCGCACCACCTGCGAGGCCCGCGGCTCCTCGCGCGGCAGCAGCCGGTCCAGTGCCTCGACGAGCGTCACCCGCGAGCCGAGCCGGGCGAACGCCTGCCCCAGCTCGCAGCCGATCGGCCCGCCGCCCAGCACCACCAGCCGCTCCGGCAGTTCGGCCAGGTCCCAGACGGTGTCGCTGGTCAGCGGGTCCGCCTCGGCGAGGCCCGGCACGGGTACCAGGGACGGTGACGATCCGGTCGCGATCACGGCGTACCGGAAGGACACCTCGCGCTCACTCGTGCTGAGCGTGCGCGGTCCATTGAAGACGGCCGGACCGTACGCCACCTCCACGCCGAGTGGACGGAGCGCCTCGGCCGAGTCGTGCGGCTCGATCACCGCTGTCGCTTCCTCGACATGCCGCATCACCGCCGCCAAGTCGGCGGGGCCGGTGGGCGCGTCCAGGCCGTACCGCCCGCTGCCGTGCGCCGCCCGCACCTCGGCCGCCGCGTGCAGCAGCGCCTTGCTGGGTACGCACCCGGTCCACAGGCAGTCCCCGCCCAGCCTGTCCCGCTCCACCAGCAGCGTCCGGGCGCCGAACCGTCCGGCGGTACGCGCCGCCGTCAGCCCCGCGCTCCCGCCACCGACGACCACCAGGTCGTACGCGTTCATCGATCCGGTTCCTTCTCCAGCTCTCTCGGGCGGCCTTGCCCAGGGGCGCCGCACCTCGTCCTGGTCGGTCTTGGCCGGCGGCACGGAAAGGGAACCCGCCGCGGCGGCTGTGGCTTCCACCCGTGGACAGTCTTTCGACGGCGGGGTTGCCGGGCCCGGCTCCTCGACGGGTCGGCGTGTCCCCGGCAGGGGCACCGCGCGAGGGGAATGTTCTTCCTGGCACAGCGGGTTCCCGTCGCGCCGCGTCGCACTCGGCGTCGCCGACGACGATGCGACTGCGCCCATCACCGGAGAACAGAGGGAGAAGAGCCGTGGCGGTTGACACGTCGGACATGCCCGTCCCGTTCGTCGAGGAGACGGTCAAGGAGTACTACGGAAGGGTGCTCGCGTCGTCGGCGGATCTGAAGACCTCGGCGTGCTGCACGGACGCGGCACCTCCGCCGTACATCGCCGCCGCGCTGGGCCGCGTCCACGAGGAGGTCATGGACCGCTTCTACGGCTGCGGTTCCCCGATCCCGCCCGCGCTGGAGGGGGCCACCGTGCTGGACCTCGGCTGCGGCAGCGGGCGCGACGCGTATGTGCTGGCCCAGCTGGTCGGCCCGGCCGGCCGGGTGATCGGCGTCGACATGACCGCCGAGCAACTGGCCGTCGCCCGGCGGCACCAGGACTGGCACGCGGAGCGGTTCGGCTACGCCAACGTGGAGTTCCGCCAGGGCCACATCGAGGATCTGGCCGCCGCCGGGATCGCGGACGCCTCCGTCGACGTGGTGGTCTCCAACTGCGTGGTGAACCTGTCCCCGGACAAGCCGCGCGTCCTCGCCGAGGTCTTCCGGGTGCTGAAGCCCGGCGGCGAGCTGTACTTCTCCGACATCTTCGCCGACCGGCGCCTGCCCGCCGCGCTGCTCGCGGACCCGGTCCTGGTCGGCGAGTGCCTCGCCGGAGCCCTGTACACGGAGGACTTCCGCCGCCTGCTTCAGCGCACCGGCTGCGCGGACGCCCGTACGGTGACGTCCTCGCCGGTGACGCTCGACGACCGGGAGGTCGAGCGGAAGATCGGCTTCGCCGCCTTCACCTCGCGTACCGTACGCGCCTTCAGGCTGCCGCTGGAGGACCGCTGCGAGGACTACGGCCAGGTCGCCGTCTACCACGGCACGCTCGACGAACACCCGCACACCTTCGACCTGGACGACCACCACCGCTTCCACACCGGCAAGCCGCAGCTGGTGTGCGGCAACACCGCGGACATGCTCTCCGCGACCCGCTACGCGCCCCACTTCACCGTCACCGGCGAGAGGACGACGCACTTCGGCCTGTTCCCGTGCGCGCCGACCGAGCAGACCGGTGGAGACGTGACGAGTTCGGGAAGCGGCTGCTGCTGAGAGCAGGCCCTGAGGTACGGCGGGATCACGGAGACGGAGGACCGGCCGGGCGCCTCAAGGCCTCTGGTGCCCGGTCCCCGCCCTCGCCGTCCCCTCCGTGCCGGAGCAGCGCCTCACCGAATCCGCGCAGCCGGTCCACCGCGTCCGCGTCCGGCTGCTCGCGTCGGGCTGGCGCCTCCTTGATCGCCCGGTAGGTGCTCGCCTCCAGGCCACAGCGGAGGCAGTCCTCAAGGTGCGCCGCCACCCGGCGCGCGGTGACCTCGTCGGTCTCCCCGTCGAGGTAGGCCTGCAGCACCCGGATCACCCGCATACAGTTCATCCGCCGCTCGGCCGGATGCCGCCGCCTCGGCCACGCGTTCATCGTCCACCTGGCCCCGGCACCAGACCGGTTGCCGTGAGCCGGACACGGATCCGCTTGCGCGCCCGGTGCAGCCTGCTCGTCACGGTTCTCTCCGGCACCCCCAGCAGCCCAGCCGCCTCCGCGTACGACAGCCCGTCGACGTCCACCAGGCGCACCACTTGCCGGTGCGCCTGCGGCAGCACCTCCAGAGCCGCGTCCACCTCCGCGTCGAATGCCTCGCCGACCACCAGTGATTCCGGGGACTCGGGCACTTCGACGGACGCCGTTCGGTCGAGGCCGGTGTCGGGGCCGTCGAGGAGGCGGGGCTTGCGGCGGCGGTGCCGGTTGATCTCCGCGCGGCGCATGATGGTCAGCAGCCAGGCACGCGGGTGCTTGCCGTCGAACCGGTCGATGGCGCGGTAGGCGCGCAGGAGGGTGTCCTGGACCAGGTCCTCGGCGTCGGCGGGCCGCGCGGTCAGCGTCATCGCCACCCGCAGCAGCACCTCCACCTCGGGCAGCACGTAGGCGGCGAACGCGTTCCCCCGTGCCGCCTCGGAGCTCGGCAGTCGTTCTTCCACGGTGACGGAACCCTCCGATCTCGACTCCGCATTCCACTTTCTCCCGGGAGAGACGAGCCCGCTCGGTCGCAGCGGAGGACGCGTCCCACATGTCCGGGTACGCTTGACCTAGGTGGTTTTTGTTTCAACAGCATTCCACCCCCTGGAGGTCACCATGGACGTCCTGGTGCTCATCGGCCGCATCCTCTTCGCGGCGCTCTTCCTCGGCTCTGCCCTCGGCCACCTCACCCAGCCCAAAGGGATGGCCGGATACGCCACATCCCGGGGCGTGCCCGCCGCCGTGCCGGCAATCATCGGCAGCGGCGTGCTGCTCCTCGTCGGCGGGCTGAGCGTGCTGCTCGGCATCTGGGCCGATCTGGGAGCACTTCTGCTCGTCGTCTTCCTGGTCCCGACCGCGGTGCTGATGCACGCGTTCTGGAAGGAGAGCGACGCCCAGGCCCGGCAACAGGAAATGATCCAGTTCCAGAAGGACCTGGCGCTCGCCGGAGCCGCGCTGATGCTGTTCGCGCTCATCGCCCACGCAGGCTCCGACCTGGGCTTGACGATCACCGGACCGCTCTTCGACATCGGCTGACGCACCGGCCCCGGACGGTTGTCCGGGGGCAGCTGCCGCTCATCTCCGCTCCGGGACGGTGTGCTCGGCGGGGAGCTGGGCCACCACGCGGCGCAGCGGCAGTTCGAGGCGTCGGCCGGGGCGCGCCCAGGCGGCGAGGGTCTTCTTGGCGGCCCGGGCGCGGTGTTCGGTGAGGCGGGGGAGATAGAGGCCGTCGACCAGCAGGGCCACGGCCTCCGGGGTGTCGAGGCCGAGGGAGAAGAGACGGCGCTGGTCGGAGTGGACGCGGAAACCCGCACCCCGCAGCAGCCCCGTGAGTCCGTCGCGCGCCCGTGGGTTGGGCCAGGGCTGGCGCACGGCCCGCAGCGCGGCCATCACCCGGGCCCAGGCGAGGGCTCCGGATGCCGACAGCCCCGACCGGGCGGGCACCAGGGCCACGAGGGTCCCGCCGGGGCGCAGCACGCGCCCGACCTCCCGCAGCACCTGCGGCAGCGGGGTGAGTACGGGCAGGCACATGGAGGCGCAGACCACGTCGGCGGACGCCGAGCGCACGGGCAGGGCGGTGGCGTCCGCCCGTACCAGGGGACCGCGACCGAGCCGGGACGCCTCGGCGAGTTCACCCGCGGAGGCGTCGACGCCGACCCACCGCGCGTCCGGGAGCCGCATGCGCAACGGAGCGGAACCGCAGGCCAGGTCGACCACCGCCAGACCGTCGGCGCCGTGCAGTGGTGCGGCCAGCCAGGCATAGGGGTCGGCGTCGGCGAGACGGAAGAGGCGCTCGGTGATACCGGGGCGGGCTTCGTGGTACGTCCCGAGATAGCGGCGCCAGGCCTTGTCGTCCAACGTGTCGCCCTTCTGCTCGTCATTCCGGACAGCCCTCATCCCGGACAGCTCCTCATTCCGGGCTGCCCGTCACTCCGGCCGCGCTCGCCCTGCGCGTTGCTCCCGACCGTTTCCTGCTGCCGACGTGACGCGCGGCCGACGTCGGCTCCGGGTGGGAAACCCGGCCCGGAGGCGAGGCCTTCCTTTCCGCCGCGTGGGCGCGACCAGCCACGACGGCGCCGCAGACGAACGACGGCACATCGCGGCCCCGCGGCGGAGCCGCACATCGGCACAGCCCGCGGAGCACTCAGCCGGCCGCGTCGCGCAGCTGCTCCGTCTCCAGGACCGTGATGCGGCCGCGGGCCAGGCGGATCAGGCCACGGTCGGCGAACTGGTGCAGCGCCTTGGTGGCGGTCTCCCGGGAGGTGCCGACCAGCGCGGCGAGCTGCTCGTGGGTGAGGGTCACCTGCTGGCGCTTCGCCCCGGGCAGCAGTGGCAGGGCCGAGGGTTCCTGCCGGGGCATCAGAGTGAGCAGTGTCGTGGCGACGCGCTGTGGGACGGACTTGAAGACACTGTCGGACAGACGCTGTTCGAGGTCGGTCAGGCGGCGGCCGAGGAGTTCCGTGATGCGGGTGGCGATACGGGCGTCCGACAGCAGGAAACGGTCCACCTCGGCGCGGTGCATCACGCACACGGTCACGTCGTCCAGAGCCTCGGCGTAGTTGCCGTACATCCGCTGGCCGAGCAGCAGCATCTCCCCGAAGATCGTGCCGGGATTGAGGATCGCGCAGGTCAGGGCGCGGCCCTCGGAGGAGACCCGGAAGATCCGGACCCGGCCGCGTTTGAGGATGAACAGCACCTCGCACGGCTCCTGGGGGACATACAGCATTTCCCCGGCGGTGTAGGTCTTCATGGGGGCCGCGGTGGCGATGGCGTCCATCTCCCGCTCGCTCAGGTCGCGGAAGATGTCGACCTCGGACAGGCACCAGGTCCGTTCCTCGTCCGAGCCGGTCGCCATCATCGTCGCCGTCTCCTCACGCCGTCCGGGGGCCCACGGAGGCGGAGCCGCACCCCAGGCCGGGTGTACCAGCGCGTCGGCTCCCTCCATCAGACAGTAGCGGCCCTGGGCCTCGTCGGCAGGGGCGCCGTGGGGCACTACGCCCCTGGTCGGCGGATTCTCCGGCTGCGACTGCGGCGTCATGGCGTGCTCGTCCTCCAGAGGCGGTCACGGAGCGTTGTGCCCTAGGACGCTAGGCCTGGTGGGAGCCGCCTTCTGTGACCGTGGTCACACAGCGCCCGGTTCGGCCATCCGGGCCATCCGATGGGGACCGTGGAGTGTAAGCGCGGTCACATCTCTGGGCGGGTGCGGTTCGTAGCGTCGGGACCGAAGCGGATTGGCATCCGAGCGGCCGGAGTCAACAGATTCGGGAGGCGAGAACCATGATGCGTGCGACCTGGAACGGTGCCGTCATCGCCGAGACCCCGCGCACGAAACGGGTCGAAGAAAACCACTACTTCCCGCCGGAGTCCCTCAAGCGGGAGTACTTCACCGAGAGCCGGACGAGGTCCTTGTGCCCGTGGAAGGGCATCGCCCGCTACTACACGGTCACCGTCGACGGGCGGACCAACCCGGATGCCGCCTGGTACTACCCGCATCCCAGCCCGTTCGCCAGGCGGATCAAGAACCATGTCGCCTTCTGGAACGGCGTCACGGTCGAGGGAGTCGAGGAAGAGAACACCACGTGAGCACCGGCTCCTCGTTTCCCCCGCACCCGCTTCGTACGCTGCCTGTCAGGTGCACCCCCAAAGGCAGGAGTAGCAACGATGCAGTACGTGAAGCTCGGTTCGACGGGGCTGGACGTGTCCCGGATCTGTGTGGGCTGCATGAGTTTCGGGTTCCCCGACCGGGGCGTCCACGACTGGACCCTGGACGAGGCGGCGTCGCGGCCAATGATCCGGCAGGCGGTCGAGGCCGGGATCAACTTCTTCGACACGGCGAACGTCTACTCCGACGGCACCAGCGAGGAGATCGTGGGCCGGGCGCTCGCCGACTTCGCGCGGCGCGAGGAGATCGTCCTCGCGACCAAGGTGAACGGCGCCATGCACGAGGGCCCCAACGCCCGCGGCCTGTCCCGCAAGGCGATCATGACGGAGATCGACAACAGCCTGCGGCGCCTGGGCACCGACTACGTCGACCTCTACCAGATCCACCGCTTCGACCCCCACACCCCGGCCGAGGAGACGATGGAGGCCCTGCACGACGTGGTCAAGGCGGGCAAGGTCCGCTACATCGGGGCGAGTTCGATGTACGCCTGGCAGTTCTCCAAGCTCCAGTACACCGCCCGCCTGAACGGCTGGACGCGCTTCGTGTCCATGCAGAACCACTACAACCTCCTCTACCGCGAGGAGGAGCGCGAGATGCTGCCGCTGTGCGAGGACCAGGGCGTCGCCGTACTGCCCTGGAGCCCGCTCGCCCGCGGCCGCCTCGCCCGTGACTGGGACACCTCGACGGAACGCAGCCGCACGGACAAGTTCGGCAGCAACCTCTACCGGGACGGCGACCGCGAGATCGTCGACGCCGTCACGCGCATCGCCGCCGAACGCGACGTCCCGCGCGCCCGGATCGCGCTCGCCTGGCTGCTCGGCCGCACCATGGTGGCCGCGCCGATCGTGGGCACCGGCAAGCCGCACCACCTCCAGGACGCGGTCGCCTCCCTCGACATCGAGCTCACGGACAAGGAGATCGAGGAACTCGAACAGCCCTACACACCCCGGGCGATCAGCGGCCACTGAGGCCGGTTCCGGCGGGGCGGCCCAGGAGCGTACAGGCCGCCCCTTCTATCCGGATCGTCCTCCGGGCGATCGTCCCCCGGAGACCGGGTACTCGATTGGACAACTGGACGCATCGACCTGCGGGACCGGTGTCCCGGGAAGGGGATGGCACCGATGATCACCCAGATGGTTTCGGTACCCACCGACGATGTGGCCCTCGCGGGCGACCTGGTGGTGCCGTCGTCGGCCCGGGCGATGGTGCTGTTCGCGCACGGCAGCGGCAGCTCCCGGCACAGCCCGCGCAACCGGGCGGTCGCCGCCGAACTCCGTACCGCCGGACTCGGCACCCTGTTGATGGACCTGCTCAGCGAGGAGGAGGACCGCGTCGACGCCGTGACGGCACAGCACCGCTTCGACATTCCTCTGCTCGGCCGCCGACTGGTCGCCGCCGTCGACTGGCTGGAGCAACAGCCCGACACCGGCGGGCTGCCCATCGCCCTGTTCGGCGCCAGCACGGGCGCGGGGGCGGCGCTGATGGCCGCGGCCGAGCGGCCGGAGCGCGTGCTGACCGTGATCTCCCGGGGCGGACGGCCGGACCTGGCGGGCGACGCCCTGACCCGGGTACGGGCCCCGGTCCTGCTCCTCGTCGGCGGACGGGACCCGGAGGTGCTGCGGCTCAACCAGGAGGCGGCCCGGCAGCTGCGCGCCCCGCACTCCCTGCGTGTCGTCCCCCGGGCCACCCACCTGTTCGAGGAGCCCGGAGCTCTCGAACAGGTCGCCGGGACGGCCCGGCAGTGGTGCGAGGACCGGCTGACGTTCCTGCACGAAGCCACCAAAGGCACGGCTGAGGACGAGTACTGACCCGCGGGCGCCGACACCGAGGCGCGGGTCACCGAGGCGCGGGCGCGTCGTCCGCCATGTCCGTGCGCAGACGGGCACCCTGACGCAGGAGCTCGCCCTGGACGACGGAAGCGGGCAGTTCCCGCGGAGCGCGTCCGAGGCGGGCGGCCAGCGCCGCGGCGACGCCTGCCGCCTGGCCGGTGGCCATCGCGATGGGCATGACCCGGTACGAGGAGTGCGCCACGTGCGTACCGGAGATACAGCGCCCGGCGACCAGCAGCCGGTCCGTTCCCCGGGGCAGCAGACAGCGCAGCGGGATGTCGTAGAAGCGGCCGGTGGGCACGCGCCTGAGGAGGGTGCCGGTGCCCTCGGGGTTGTGGATGTCGATCGGGTAGGCGCCATGCGCGACGGCGTCCGGGAAGGGGCGGGCGGCCAGGATGTCGTGGCCGGTCAGCTGGTAGTCGCCGAGGACGCGGCGGGTCTCCCGTACGCCGATGTGGGTGCCGCTCTGCACCACGTACGACTCCTCGAATCCCGGCACCCGGTTCCGCAGGAAGCGGTCGATCTGGGCCAGCTGGCGGCGGGCGGCGCACTCGGCGCGGCTGAGGTCCCACACGCTCGTGCCCAGCGCCCCGGTGACGCGGGTGGTGTTGACGCTGATCTCGCCGGGGTGCGGGGTGGCGAAGAACAGCACGTCCTCGCGCGGCAGTTGGAGTTCCCCGGCTGCCGTGGCCTCCTGGACCAGGTCCCACAGGCCGTGCACACCGAGCCACTGGTCGGGGTGCGCGCGTACGTACTCCGCGAACCGCGGGCGCGCGAAGTCCGCGACACGGAACATGAGCGTCATCGGCTGCACCAGCCCGTCCTCCGGCCGGCCGATCTCGTACGGCGCCCCGCAGGCGGCCGCGATGTCGCCGTCACCCGTACCGTCCACGACCACCCCGGCATCGACCACCACCGGCCCCGACTTGGTCTCGAAGACCACCCGCCAGCCGTCGTCGAGCGGCAGCGCGGCGGACGCGAAGGCGTGGAACAGCAGCCGTACGCCCGACTCGTCCACCAGATCGAGCAGGACGAGCTTGAAGACCTCCGGATCGAACGGGACCGTGTAGCCGGTCTCGCCGGAGGGCGGTACGCACCCGCCGCGTTCGGTGAGCCGGGCCAGCAGTCGCCATAGGACGCCGGCCACCACCGGCTCGCCCTCGCCGTGGTCGGTGGGCAGCAGCCGGGTGCCGTCCTCGGTGCCGTCGCACACGGCCTGCCGGTGCTCGTTGTGGAACGACATCAGCGGCATCACCAGCGCCACGGTCGCGTTGCCGCCGAGAAAGCCGTAGCGCTCGACCAGTACGACGTCGGCGCCCGCGTCCGCCGCGGCGAGCGCGGCGCCGCAGCCGGCGGGGCCGCCGCCGACCACCAGGACGTCGGCGCGTCCGCCGTACCGCGCGGACCGCGGTGGCAGCGTGACGGTACGGGGTTTGTCGGGTGGCTCCAGGATGGGCATCGGTTCCTCCTGCCGGCTCCCTTCCGCGTACGGTCGGGCACCCTTGCGCGCGTTCGCGTCGGTCCAGGGCGGCCGTACGCGTAACCGGCTCTCTTCCACGCCGGCGCGGTCGCTTCCGTCGATGTCGTCGAGCAGGACCGCGCAGCGCGTGCAGGTCTCCTGGGCGAGGCCGCGCAGTTCCCGCACCCGGGAGTGCAGCTCCGTACGCCGCTGCGGGTACTCGTCCCACAGCCGGTCCACCTCCGCCAGCAGCAGCCCGGCCTGCTCCCGCGCGACCCCGACCAGCGCCGGGGCGCCCATCCGGCGCGCGAAGTCGAACACCTTGCCCGAGTAGGGGAGCGGAAGCAGCGGCAGGCCGGAGAGCGCCGCGAAGATCAGGAAGTGCAGTCGCATGCCGACGGCCAGGTCCAGGTGCCGCATGAACCCGAGGACCTGGCCGGGGCTGTAGTCGCCGTGCAGGATCCGCCCCTGGTCCGGGGCGGTCATGTGGGACAGCACGGCGTGGGCGTGCCGTACGTCGTGCCGTTCCATCGACATGAAGACCACCGTGCGCGTCGAAGCGCCGTACCAGGAAGTCGGCCACGTCGGCGAGCAGCGCGTGGTAGTCGTCCTCGGCCGGCTTCTCGGCCGCCCGGCCCGGTTCCCGCACCGACATCCCCACCAGCCGGCCTCCGCCGGGCAGGCCCTCGCGTACCATCATCCGGCCGGTGAAGGGCTCCGGCGGCAGCAGCAGCGCCGGGTCGGCGGTGACCGTGACCTCGCGCTCCACGCCGACCTCCTCGAAGACCAGCCGGGACTCCTCGTCCCGCACCACCACGTCGTCCATGTCCGGCAGCACGGTGCGCACGGCCTCCCGGTCGTCGGCCTCCCGCAGCGGACCGGCGCCCACGGCGTAGGCGAACGTACGGACCCCGCGGTCGTGTGCCGCGCGGACCAGCCGCAGATAGCGGCGCGCCTCGCCGTCGTAGAGGATGCCGCCACCGCCCAGCACCAGCAGATCCAGGCAGGACAGCGCGTCCAGCACCTGTTTCTGGGTGACGCTCTCCCAGCCGACCACCTCGTCGGCGTCGCGGTGGTGGGTGCGGGTGTGCTCGGCGTTCCGGCTGAAGACGACGAGCCGGGCATGCGGGCGCTGGCTGCGCAGACAGCCCAGGACGCAGGTCAGGATGGACTCGTCTCCGACGTTGAAGCCCCCGTAGGAGCCGAGCACACCGACGCGCAGGGGCTCGGTACCGGCGACGGGACGCGCCTGCCGGTCGGCGGAGCTGGTCATCCGTGCGCTCCCGTCGCGTCGGAGTCGGGTGCCGCTTCCGGGGTCGGGGACCGGGTTGCCTGGAGGCCTCCCCGGAAACACATCCGTGCATCGACGCCCGGCCACGGGGTACGCGGTGTCCCACCGGATCGAGCCCGTCCCGGTGGCCCCGGCGAGGGAAGAGGGAGTGAACGGCGTATGCAGTTCCGTGACCGCAGGCAGGCCGGGCAGGAGCTAGCCGAGCACCTGCGTGTCCTGCAGGAAAAGGGCGACCTTCCGGATCCCGTCGTTCTCGCGCTGCCCCGCGGTGGCGTCACCGTGGCGCGGGAGGTAGCACGGGTCCTCGACGCGCCCCTCGACGTACTGGTCTGCCGGAAGATCGGAGCCCCGTTCCAGGAGGAGCTCGGCGTCGGCGCGATCGTCGGCGACGACCCTCCGCTCTACGACAAACGGGCCCTGGACCGGCTGAACCTCAGCGAGGCCGCGCTCGCCCCGGTGGTGGAACGGGAGCGGGAGGAACTCCACCGCCGCGAACGCCTCTACCGGCAGGACCGCCCCGCCCCGGAGCTCCGCGGCCGCACGGCGATCGTCGTCGACGACGGACTGGCCACCGGATCGACGGCACGCGCCGCGGTGCGGTCCGTACGGAACCGGGAACCCGCCCGTGTCGTCCTGGCCGTGCCGGTCTGCTCCCCGGAAGCCGCCGAGCTGCTGAGCGGGGACGCCGACGACGTGGTCTGCCTGTACCAGCCGAGCGCCTTCATGGCCGTCGGTGTCTGGTACGAGGACTTCGAGCAGGTCACGGACGACCAGGTGCTGGAAGTGCTGCAAGAGCACTGACACGGTGCGCCGGTCCCGGGGCGACCGCGGTGAGCACGAGACGTGGAGGTGACCGGCCGTGCCGCGGATGGACGGCGACGAGGCCCGGCGGCGGTTCACCGACGCACGCGTCGCACGGCTCGCGACCGTCGGCCCCGGCGGAGGCCCGCACCTCGTGCCGGTCGTGTTCGCACGGCACGGCGACGAGATCGTCATGGCCGTCGACCACAAGCCCAAGAGCTCCCAACGCCTGAAGCGGCTGCGCAACATCACCGGCCACCCGGAGGTGTGCCTGCTCGCCGACGCCTACGACGAGGACTGGGACCGGCTGTGGTGGGTACGCGCCGACGGCGCCGCCCGGATCGTGCCACCGCCCGACGCGTCCGACGCCGACGGCACCGGGGAGGAGCACGCCACCGCGACCGCGCTGCTGTGCCGGAAGTATCCCCAGTACCGGGACCGCCCGCCGCGAGGGCCGGTCATCGTGGTCACCGTCGCGCGGTGGAGCGGTTGGCGGGCGGCACCCGAGGACGAGGACTGACGCGCGTGGCCGCCCACGGGCCGGGTACCCGGCACCAGCCGAGCCCCGTCGCCGGTGCCCGCGCGCCCCGCCTGTACGCACCCGTATCCGCAGGATCCGAAGGAGGTGCGCCATGAACGAAGAGCCCTCCGGCCGTTCCCGGCATGTGACCGACCCGTCCCACCGCGCACCGGGCCCCGTGTCCCGCGCCCGCTCGGGGGCCTTCGGGCGCCACTTTCCCAGGACCGGCACGGAACCCCTCACCGCCCAGAGCCCCCTTGGCCTGCGGCTGCTGCTGGCCTGCCTCTTCCTGCCCGTGTTCGTCGCGGCGACCGTGCTGTTCGCCGTGTGGGCCGCCGCGTCCGGCCCCGGCGAAACCCCCGGCAGCGGAGTCCTGACGGCCATCGCCGCCGTCTGCGGCGCGCTCGCCCTGCTCACGGTCCTGGACCTGGTGGTCGTGGTACGCCGACTGCGGCGGGAGCGGGGCTGAGCCGACTCCGGCTCCGGCTCCGACGCCGTGCGGCCGGCCGGGGTCGTCACACCGCGCGGTGCTCGGTCCGGCTCGTGGTGTCGGTCACCGAGATGGTTCCCTGGGCGACGGCGCACAGGGTCCGCGTACCGTCCGCGGCGACCGTGATCAGGTCGCAGCGGCAGACCGCCCGGGTGCGCCCGGCCCGGACGACCCGGGCCTCGGCGCGCAGGGTCTCGCCGGTGGTCGGCCTGAGGAAGTCGACGGTGAATCCGGCGGTCATCACACGCGCGCCCACCACCGTGCCCGCCGCGAAGGACAGCGCGTTGTCCGCCGCGTAGCCGAGGACTCCGCCGTGCACGAAGCCGTGCTGCTGGAGCAGCTCCTCGCGGATGTCGAGTTCCAGAGTCGCCGAGCCGTCGCCGAAGGCCACCAGCCGGGCGCCGAGGAGCACGCTGAAAGGCTGCGCGGCCAGCGCCTTGCGGGCGAGGTCCACATCGAGAGCTTCGTTCACGCCACACCTCAATTCACTAGTGAAGTGAGAATGGCGTCCTTCGCTCACGTCTGTCAAGATCGGCCCATGCCCGAGCCCGACCAGCGCCTGTTCTTCCTGCTGCAGCGCGCGGCACACCAGTTGCGCATCGCCGCGGACCGGAGGTGCCTGGCCGCCGCCGGCATCACCACCGCACAGCTCGGCGCGCTGTTCGCGGTGCGCGACGAACCGGGTGTCACACAGCAGCGGCTCGCCCGCACTCTCGGGCTGCGTGAATCCGCCGTCACCTCGCTCGTCGGACGGCTGGCCGCGTCCGGCCTCCTCACCAAGCGGACGCATCCGAGCGAACACCGCGCGGTAGTACTGGAGTTGACCGACGCCGGGAACACCGCACTGCGCGCCGCCCAGCCGGAGATCGACCGCTTCAACGCCGAACTCCGTGCCCTGCTCGGCGAGGAAGGCTTCACCCGGACCGCGGCGGCCCTGCGCGAGCTGGCGTACTGGAAGCCCTGAGACGCGCTCGCCGGGCTTGCCTGCCCCGCCCCGGCCGCGGACCTCAAGGCCGGGCGTACTCCCGGCGCACGGCGGTGGCCAGCCGCGCCAGTGCCTCTTCGGCGCCCTGTTCGTCCGACTTGTCGAGGAGGGCGAGCGCGTCGGCCGCCGCTTCCCGGACGAGCCGGGGCACTTCGTCGAGGGCGGCCATCCGGTAGGCGACGGTACGACGTGCCGCGCGCTCTTCGGCGGTGACACCGGTGGGGCCGGTGTGCGGGAAGACGGCGGCCTGGTAGGCCGTCACGTGGATGAGCACGCCGTGCGCGATGCCCTCGGCGTACCCGCGCTGCCCGGCCCGCCGCTGCGCCGCGGCGAAGTGCGCCAGGGCCCGCCGCCGTACGACGAAGGACCCCGCCACGCCCGCCGCCCCCGAGCACACACCCACGGCGAGGGCGGCGGTGGCACCGCCGAGCAGGGCGCCGACGAGCGCGCCGGAGGCCGCCAGCAGACAGGTCAGCCCACTGATGAGTAGAAGCAGCGCACGCGCGGGAGTGAACGAGGCCATGGCGTGCAGTGTCGCAGCACCCGCCGGACTCGTGGACCGAGGGTCGGCCGCCGATGTCGGGCGGCACGGCGGGGCCCGGGCCCGACAGAGGGAGCCGCGCGCCGCTCGCGACCGGCGATGACCGGGTCACCGGCACCTCCCGCGTCCGGAGATCCCGCCCGACCCCTAGAGATCCCGCCCGACCCCGACCCCCTCCCGCAGCGCCCGCAGATGCTCGGCGAGCGGGCCGAGGCCCACATCGCGGCGCCGCTCGTCGACCGCCTGGGGTCGGCGAATGGCGTACGGGGAGAGGGTGTCGGGGTTGATTCGGGTTCCGTAGAACTGGGGCTGCCCCAGCTCCACGGCGCAGTGGTCCGCGATGTAGGCGTGGTGCACGGCCGGACAGCCGCCGTCGGCGACGGCCTCGGCGATCAGGTCGCGGCAGGTGAGCTGGAAGCCGAGGTCGGGTGCGTGGAGCAGGATCATCAGGGCGGCCGTCGAGGCGGGTTCGCCGACGAGCTCGGCGGTGGGCCAGCCGTGGCGGGCGACGACCGCCTTGAGCGCTTCGGCGTTCTCCCCGCGGCACCGGGCGATGCGGTGCCGGCTGAACGCGGTGGGCGCCTCCCGTGCCAGCCGGTGGTCCTCCTCGACCCTGCGGACCAGTTCGGCGGCGAGGGAGGCCTCGCGGGGCGCCGCGCCCGACGGCGGTCCCTGGGACGGCGCGCCCCTCATGGCGTCCCCCCGACGGCGAGCGAGAACCACACCCTCTTGCCGGTGTCACCGGGCTCGGGCGGCGCCGTGCCCCAGTCGTCGGCCAGCGCGGCCACGATGGACAGCCCCCGCCCCGACTCGGTGCCCGCGTCCGGCACACGGGGCAGCGGCAGCACGGGCGAGGAGTCGGCGAGGGTGACGCGCAGTTCGCGGCCGCAGAACTCCAGGGTGACGGCGACGGTGTCGGCGGGATCGGTGCTCGCGTGCCGAACGGCGTTGGCGAACAGCTCGCCCGTCGCCAGCACCGCGTCGTCGACGAGGGCGGAGAGCTGCCAGAGCCTGAGATGCGCGGCCACCATGCGCCGGACCCTGGCAGCACACGAGGGGTGCGCGGGTACCGCGATCTGGAGGAGGCGAGGCCTGCCGAGTGAGATCAAGGGAGCCTCACCACGCGTGGTCGGCGGCCGTTTCCGCCGGGTGCCGCGGCACCTTCCGTGCGGGCGCGCGGTCGGGCGCGCCGTACTGGCGAGGCAGGGGCGCGGCGGCGATGCGCGCCGACACTGACTGCCGTCATCGTCGACTCCTTCGGGTGCGGCACGGCCCGTATGGCGGGCGCCGGTGCTGTTGTCGAAGACAACAGCACCGGAGGCGTCGAGGGCCAGGTGGTGCAGGGGTTGTCCGGTTGCGGGGGCGTAGTGACGTGAGCTGTATGTTCGCCCGCATGAGCAAGGCGAACGGGGGACAGGTCCCCGCGCAGCGGCACGGCTGGACCGGCATGCACGGCAGGAGAGTGCTGGTCACCGGGGGCAGCCGGGGCCTCGGCGAGCAGATCGTGCGGCTGCTGCTCGACGAAGGGGCCCGGGTGGGGACCTGCGCACGGACGGCGACGGGACTGGAGGCACTGGTTGCGTCCGTGACGGCGGAGGCCCGCGCCCGGCTGTGCACCGAGACGCTCGACGTCATGGAGCCCGGTCGGCTGGAGGAGTTCGTCACCCACATGGGGAAACGTTTCGGCAATGCGTTGGACGGCGTGGTGGCGTGCGTCGGCGGCTCCCGGGGCGGCCGATTCGAACAGGCCGGCAGCGCGGACTGGGCGGCGACCTGGGACCTGAACGTCGGGCACACGGTACGGCTGGTCCGCGCCGCGCTTCCGTACCTGCGCGCCGCCGGCGGCGGCTCGGTCGTCGTGATCGCGTCCGTCTCCGGCTGGAAACCGGGGCCGCCCGCCCAGTACGGCGTGGCCAAGAGCGCCCAGATCCACCTGGCCGGCTCCCTGGCCCGTGAGCTGGGCCCCGACGGCATCCGCGTCAACGCCGTATCACCGGGCTCGATGCTCGTCCCCGGCCGCCGCTGGGACCGTATGCGCACACAGGACCCCGAGGCGTACGCGGCCTTCGCGCGGGGAGAGTTGCCGGGCGGCGAGCCGGTCGTCTCCGGCGCCCACCTGCCCGTCGACCGGGCCCAGAACGCGCCCTCGCCCGACGGCTACTGACGTCGTACGGAGCACACCCCGCCGTCAGGCAGCGGTCCCCAGTACCACCCGCGACCGCCGCTCGAAGTCCCGCACGATCGGCTCGTCGCCGCGGGACCCGAGCCGTCCGCGGAAGTCGCGCAGCGCCTGGATGGACCGCTCGCTGTGGACACCGCTCAGCGCGTCGAGCGCCTCGGTGGCCGTGGCGATCGCCTCGTCCAGCCGGTTCTGCTGCAGATGGGCCGTCGCCAGGACGGAGCGGCTGATGGCCTGGCGGCGACGGCGGTCGGCGTGGGCGCGCACGGACTCGCTCGCGGTGTGCTCGGCCTGCGCGGCCAGCCCCAGATCGCGGAAGCACACGGCGGACTCGGCCTGCAGATAGTGGTGGTCGAGGAAGCGGACCCACGGCGACTCCTCCGCGGGGCCACGGCTGGCGTCCAACTGCTTCTCGGCCGCGCGCAGGGCCTGGGAGGTCTCGCGCGGCCGGCCGAGCGCCGCGTGTCCGCGCGCGGACATGGCGTACAGCCGCATCAGGCCGAGCGGACTGCCCGCGCTCCTGGCGGTGGCGACACCGGCCCGGGCCAGCGCCACCCCCTCGTCGGGACGGCCCAGGCTGGTCGCCAGATGGGAGAGCCCGGCCAGGATCTGACCGCCGAGCACCCGGTCGTGGCCCTCGGCGCAGAGCCGCAGCGCCTGGGTCATGTACCGCTGCGCCAGGCCGTACTCCCCGGCGTCGTACGAACTCCAGCCCGCCATCGCCGCGAGCCGGGCCGCCGCCGCGAACAGCTCGCGGCGCTCGTGCGCAGGCGCGCCGCGCCGTTGCAGCATGGGAATGACCTCGGTCGACAGGTACTGCACGATGCTCGTGCGGACACCGCCGCCCCCGTAGTGGTTGTCCATCTCGTCGAACATGCGGATCATCGCGTGCACCTGCTCCACCGGCCCGGCGCCGGACACGGCCGGTACGGCGGACACGGACGCCGGGCGCGTGGCGTCCTCGCTCTCGACCAGCCACAGCAGCCACGCCCGCTGAGGGTTCGTCAGCGCACCCGGGACGAACGGGACCGGCCCGAGCAGGCTGCGCCGGGAGATGTCGGTGGAGCCGAGCTCGGCCAGGGTGTGCAGGGTCTCCGCCACGTTCTCCCCGTACACGAGCGCCCGCCCCACCACCGGGCGCCCGCCGTCGGGCGGGAAACCGAGGTCGGCGGGGGTCACCGGACGGCCCAGCCGCTCGCCGAGCACCGCGGCGATCAACTCCGGGGTGTTGCCGCGCGGTTGCTGGCCCTGGAGCCAGCGGGTCACGGACGCCTTGTCGTAGTTGCTCTCCGTGCCCTGGCAGCGGCCCAGGTCATTGACCCGGAGGGCGAGGGAGGCGTACGAGCAGCCCGCCTCCTTGAGCGCGGCCGCCAGGGCCTTGTTGGGCCCGCCCGTGTCCTTGCCCTGGGTCCTCGGTTGTCCGTTCGTCACGGCGGCCATCCAGGTCTCGCTTCATGTCGGCGCGCGGTTTGACCCGTACCCGCCGAGGCGCCAACTCCCGGACGGGCCGGAGGAGATCGAGAGACGCCGCCGCGTGTGTGCGGTAGGTCACTCGATCACTATGGTGGCCGAACAACTCAGCCCGCAACCTGCGTTCTGATAATTTCAGAATGAACTCCCGGGATCTGTTCGTGTCAATGGATCGCGTGGCACACTGCACGCTGTGAGTCCCGTCCTGGGAGGTAGCACGTGAGTGAGACCCGCTCAGGAGGCGGTGCCCCCACGGCCCCCACGGTCCTGCGCATGGTGCTCGGAAAACGCCTGAGGCACCTGCGGGAACAGGCCGGGGCGTCGTTCGAGGACGCCGCACGGACCATCGAGGTCACCGCCCTGACGGTTCGCCGCATGGAGAAGGCCGAGGTCGGCCTCCGTATCCCCTACGTCAAGGAGTTGCTGCGCGCCTACGGAGTCTCCGCCCAGGAGATCGAGGACTTCGTCAACCTGGCCCGCGAGGCCAACCAGCCCGGCTGGTGGTACAAGTACCGCGACGTGCTGCCGGACTGGTTCAGCGCATACGTGAGCCTGGAGAGCGAAGCCGCCGTCATCCGCCTCTACGAACCCCAGTACGTGCCGGGCCTGTTGCAGACCCCCGAGTACGCCGCCGCCCTCATGCGCGTCGGTTTCCCCAACGAGACCGAGGAGGACATCGAGCGCAGGATCTCCCTGCGCGTCAGGCGCCAGGACCTGCTGGCCAAACCCGAGGCACCCGCCATCTGGGCCATCCTCGACGAGACCGTGCTGCGCCGGCCGGTGGGCGGGCCCGAGGTGATGCGGACCCAGATCGACCGCATGACCGAGGTGCTGGGGCACCCGAAGGTCAGGATCCAGATCATGCGCTTCGCGGCCGGCCCGCACCCGGGAGCCTTCGGCCCCTTCCACTACTTCCGGTTCGGGTTCTCCGAACTCCCCGACATCGTCTACACCGAGAGCCTCGCGGGCGCCCAGTACTACGACCAGCCCGCGGACGTCGTGACCTACCTCGAAGTACTGGACCGGATGTCCGTGCAAGCGGAACCGGTCGCCCGGACCAGGGACATCCTGGCAGCACTGCGTAAGGAGTTGTGACCATGGCACCCAACGGCCCCATCCACAGCGGCATGTCAGCCGTCGACCTCGGCACCGAGGGCTGGCACAAGCCCTGGAGCGGCACCAACGGCGGCTCCTGCGTCGAGGCCAAGCGACTGCCCGACGGCAGCGTCGCCTTCCGGCAGTCCAAGGACCCGGCCGGACCCGCGCTGGTCTACTCACGGGAGGAGATGGTGGCGTTCCTGGAGGGAGCCAAGGCCGGCGAGGCCGACTTCCTGATCGCCTGACGGTCGTCGCAGGGGACGACCGAGGAGCCGGCACCGGGCGGTGCGGGGCCACGGGGTCCGCACCGCCCGGTGCCTTTCACTGTCCGCTTACCTCTTATTACTGCGTACCTCTTATTACCGCGTTCACTGTCCGAAGCGCGTTGTCACTACGCCCGCACAACCGGACAACCCACACGCGTACTCCCGCCACCCCGCAACCCCCGCACACACTGAGAGAGTTGGGCACCCGCCCCCGTAGCACGCTGTACCACTCGAAGGGAGCGGCATGCGTACGCCGCCTCGCGTCCCGGGTCGCGCCATGCCGCCCGCCGGACGTGCCGGCAACCCCGGCCGGGCCGCTCCCGAGGGGCGGGCATGAGACTGCTGCCCACCCTCACGCAGTACCGGACGCTGGTGATCGAGGGGCATGAAGGGTACGGGGCACACGAGGGGTCGCGCAGAGCGCACCTGGCGGCCGAACTGGCCCACCTGGGCTTCGAGATACGGCGCATGCCGCCCGGCCTCCACCACCTGGACCCGGCCCTGCCCTACCGCGAGCTGCTGTCCGGACCGGGCCGCCTGGCCGTCGACGGCAGCATCATCCGGGAACTCGTCTACGGACCGCTGCGCCGCGGACGCTCCCGGGTCACCTGGATCCAGGCACTCGACTTCGCCGAGGCGGTCGCCGAACGCGACGGCGCCATGCTCCATGTGACGGCGCCGGTGCCCGCCGAGGACGAGCATGAGCACAGTACGGAGACGGCCGAGGCGGCCACCGCGTACGCCCGGGTGTTCGTGACCCTCGCCCAGCACGTGCCCGTGCTGACGGTCGACATCGGCCAGCCGGGTCACCACATGCGTGCACCCGCACCTCGGCAGTCCCAACTCTGGCGAGAATTCCGCCAGTTGACGGTAGGTTAGCGAAGACCGCGCGATGCGAGGCAGGAGAGTTCCCATGGCAGAAAGCCGCCCCACTCCCGATCAGGAAGCCCTGTCGAAGATCGACACCACGGTGCCGCACTCGGCCCGCATCTGGAACTACTGGATGGGCGGAAAGGACAACTACGAGGTCGACCGCGTCGCCGGCGACGCCTACCGCGAGATCGCCCCCAACATCGAGACGATGGCCCGGGCCTCGCGCACCTACCTCATCCGCACGGTCACCTTCGTGGCCCGCGACTGCGGCATCCGCCAGTTCCTCGACATCGGCACCGGTCTGCCGACGTACGACAACACGCACCAGGTCGCCCAGAAGGTCGCCCCCGAGTCCCGCATCGTCTACGTCGACAACGACCCCCTGGTCCTGCGCCACGCCCAGGCCCTGCTCACCAGCACCCCCGAGGGCGTCACCGACTACGTCGACGCCGACCTCCACGACCCCGACACCATCCTCGAAGCCGTCGGCAAGATCCTGGACTTCAGCCGGCCCGTGGGCCTCATGCTGATGGGCATCCTCGGCCACATCCAGGACTACGAGGAGGCCAAGTCGATCGTCCGCCGTCTCCAGGCCGCCCTGCCCTCCGGCAGCTACTTCGTGCACTACGACAGCACCGACACCGACCAGGAACTCAAGCGCGCCCAGGACGGCTACGACGACACCGGCGCCATCCCGTACGTCCTGCGCAGCCCCGAGCAACTCGCCGCCTACTACGAGGGCTTGGAGCTCCTGGAACCCGGCATCGTCTCCTGCCCCCTCTGGCGCCCGGAACCGGGCACGGCCCCGGTGCCCACGGACGTCTACGGCGGGGTGGCGTACAAGCCGTAAGCGGTCTGGTGGCCACACGAACACCAACCTGCCCCTTCCCTATAGTCTTCCCTATCCTTCCCTAAAGCTGGCTCTCTGTTAGGCTCATGGGGAGTGATAGGGAAGGAAGTGTCATGGAGCGCCCCACAGGGAGCCCTCGGCAGTACACCGTGGACGAGGTGTCCGACCTCCTCGGCCTGCACGCCAAGACGGTTCGCGGCTATGTGCGCGACGGGAAACTCAAGGCGACCCGTGTCGGCAAGCGCTACCGCATCGCGGCCGACGACCTGGCCGAGTTCACCGGCCGCCCCGTGGAGTCGACGGCCCGCGAGAGCGCGAGCCGCGTCCGGCGTGCGGAGGCCACCACCATCGTCCACGTGGACGCGGTGGCCCCCGCCACCGTGGGACGCGTCAGCACCATGCTCGGCGCGATCGTGATGTCGGGGCCGGGCGAGGGCGAGAGCCGGTTGCGCGTCGAGACGATCTACGAAGAGGAACGCGCCGCCCTCAAGGTCATCCTGATCGGCAGCCTGGAGCCGGTGACCGATGCCCTGCGGCTGCTCACCGCGATGGTCGAGGACAAGTGACGCAGGACGGGAAGAGGGAGGGAGAAGAGGCCATGACCACCGGCTTCGAGTCCGAGACGGTCGAGGTGATGCACGGCGTACCCGTCCTGCTCAGCCCGGCCGAAGGGCCCACGCTGCGCGGCACCCAGGGAGCCCTCGACCTGATCGGCGCGGCATTCGGCGCCGACGCCTCATGGGCGGCGGTACCTGTGGGACGCCTGGACCCGGACTTCTTCCGGCTCCGCACGGGCATGGCCGGAGAGTTCACCCAGAAGTTCGCGCAGTACCGCATCGGGCTGGCGATCGTCGGCGACATCACGGCACACACGGCCACCGGCGCGGCCCTGTGCGACCTGGTCCGCGAGAGCAACCGCGGCCGCTCGGTGTGGTTCGTGGACGACCTGGTGGGCCTCCGCGAACGAATGCGGCCCCGCCCGCGGAAAGACACCTCGACGGCCGGGCCGGGCGCGGGCTGATTTTCCACCCCACGGAACTTCTCCGCACTTCAGGGTCCTGTCCCCGGGTGGTGGACACCTCTGAGCCCGGCTCCGCCAGGGGCTGGGTGGGAGGGATCTCTATGGTGATGAAGGTCCTACTCGCCCGAGTTCAAGGCAGACGCCGTCGCCCTGTATCTGTCGGACCCGAGCCACACCTTCAAGGGCAGCGGCAAGGATCTGGGCATCAGCCGGGAGACGCTGCGCAACTGGGTGCGGGCCGAGCAGACGGCGCGCGGTCGCGCGCATCATCTCGAAATCGACAGGCAGGGCGGGCGCCTCTGCCGTGCCGGTCGGACGGGTGGTAGAAACGTTCACTGTCGACGCTCCTTGTCAGCGTGGGCCGCGCCCTGGGGCCGTACCGCGAGCGGTCGCCGGGGTCTTGGCTTGCTGACTCAGAGTGCCGACATGAAAGCCCTGTGGCGTTGACTGAAGTGTCAATGCCCCAGGGCTTGACGAGAGTTGAATGAA